>JAPLNJ010001191.1 GCA_026692885.1 Planctomycetota bacterium
GACACTTATTGATGCGCCGGTCCTAAGCAGCGGGCCGAAAAAATAGGACTTAATAGGCGAGGCCAGTTTGCCGCTGGTCCCGCAGACGCGACCATGTCTACCTCGACGCGACCCAACTTGCGATCTTGCCTACGCTCACGGCGGCTGCTGGCCGTCGGCGTGCTGCTGGCCGTCGCTGGGTTGGTGAGCGGGATTGTGTGGTACCGCAGCGGTCCGGCCGAGTCGCGCTCGGACCATGACGTCCCACTGGGCGTCGAGGAGGCTGTCGTGATCCGCTACCCCGGCCCGCGGTTGGTGGCTCGGCCATATCGGCGCGGAGCGTCGATCAATCTTCGAATCACCGACGAAACCGAGGTGGACGAGGTACGGGTGTACGACGTGCGGTACGTCGTCAATCTGCCGGGCGAATTCGCGTTGACTGACTACCTGACGTCCGCCGACGGTCGGCCCCTCGACGACTTGCCGACGTTTACCGTGCGCGGCCTGACCAGCTTGACCAAGGATCTCGAAACCCGCCTTCAGGAGATCGAGGACGTCGGCATCCATATCTGGCACTGGTACTACGAGACCTTGGCCGGCCTGGGCGTGTTCTGGGTGCTGTGGCTGATAGCCTTGATCTTCCTCGGTCGTAGCCGGCGCCCGACGGCGCGCAAGGCGGCGTGTCCCGAACCATCGGTGGCCGAACAGATTACCCGGTGTTTGGCGGCGATTTCTGCGGGCGACCATTCCGTCGAGCTACGGTCGCAACTGGAAATCCTGCTGCTGCGGTGCTGGCGCGAGCGGCTCGGGCTACAAACGGTACGCATGGCGGAAGCCTGTCGCCGGATGCAACAGAGTGACGCGTTGGGCGACACGTATCAGCGGCTGATTACCTGGCTCCACCAGCCCAGCGCACCCTTGACCGTCGACGACTTGTTACCTGACCTGCGACCCTACGGCGGCGGCTGAAGAACGAACCGATAACGGCCCGCTGCGAAAGTACTGCAACACGATTAGGACCGGCGAATCAATAACTGTCGCAAGTACAGTAGTCGTCACGCTCCGCCGTGACGACATGTCATCACGCGGAGCGTGATGACTACTTTGAAAACCCGACACTTATTGATCCGCCGGTCCTTAGTGACAAGTCACCGCACTCCCCAGGCCACCCCATGACATTCGCGTATCCCCAACTCATTCTGCTGCTCGTGCTCCCGGTCACCCTGATCTTCTGGGAATGGGTCCGACGAGGACAGCCGTTAGTCCTGCCGTTTGACCACGTCCGCCAGTCGTCCGGACGTTGGCTCGGCTGGCTTGTGCTGACTGCCAACAGTTTGCCCGCGGCGCTGCTGGCGTTGGCCATTCTGTTCCTGGCTCGTCCGATCACCTATGCCCCGCCGAAAACGGAACGGAAGCTCAGTAACATCCAGATCGTGCTAGATTGTTCGGGCAGCATGCGCGAGCCGTACGGACCGCAGCCCAGCGATCGGCGTTACGCTCGGTTCGACGGAGCCATGGACGCCATCGACAAGTTCTTGACCGCCCGGGAAGGCGACGCGTTCGGGCTGACCATTTTCTCGCGGAACTTCCTGCACTGGGTCCCCCTCACCCAAGACACTTCGGCCATCCGCATGGCGCGGCCGTTCATCCATCCGAATGTGTTCCCCGACAAGCTGTGGGGCGGAACCTACATTGCCAAAGCGGTCGACGGGGCCATCGGCCCCCTGTCCCGGCATGCGGAAGGCGACCGCATGATTATTCTACTGACCGACGGCGAGGGCCTGGATATTGTGCAGGGGCAAGAACGCGACGTGATCGTCAAACTGCAGCGTCAGCGGATCGTCGTGTTTGCCATTGCCTTGAACGACGGGGGACCGGCCCCTGGCTTGGTTAACATCGCCCGTGAAACAGGTGGCCAAACCTTTACGGCCCTCACGCCTCAGGCTTTGAACCTGGTCTTCCATCGGATCGATCAAATGCAGAAGGTCGAAGTCCGGGCCGAGCGGCCGCAAGTGATCGACGACTTCGAACCCTTCGTGCGGCCTGCGCTGATCCTGCTGGGCCTGCAAGTTCTGGTCATCTTCGGACTACGCTTCACTCCGTGGTAGGTCCACCGACAAATCACAATCAGGCCGGAGAGTACCCGTTTGCGGCTGGATCGCTAATCCAGTCCATTCATCCTCGCTACCTTGCTGTGTACGCTTCCATGTGGCACTTCGGGGCGGAACCCCTAATAGCCACGCTGCAACACTCGATACTGGGCCCGTGGCCAGCGGCTACCCAGGCGGGATTCGCTCCCGCTGGTCAGCAAATCATTTCCAGTCCGCACGTCCATCCGCTGCTGGATAGCGACGGGGTCGGGAGTCTCTTAAGGGCGAACGGCAGCATGAGCGAAGAAAGGCCGCAAGAACAAAATCGTACGCAGGGTCCGTCCTGCGATTGCATCAGGGGCGGCGGAGGATCACAATTTCTACCAAGCAGGCTAAGAAAAGTGTTGAATAAACGTGGCGGACGTCGGCGCCAACCTCTTGGATCGATTGCGACGTAACTCGGAAAGGAAGAACGTGAACAAGACACCGGGCCGTATCATCTGCGAGAGCACTGCGACATCGCGTCGCGATTTTCTGAAACAGGCCGTCGTCGCCAGCACGGTCTTCGCCGTTCCAAATATCCTGACCCGGCCGGCGCGGGGCGCCGAGGCCGCGGTCAGCCGGGTCAACGTAGGCCTGATCGGCTGCGGCAACATCGGAGGCTACCACATCAACCACCTGACCGGGATGGCCGATGTGCGAATCATCGCTGTCGCGGACGCCTATAAGAGTCGCCGCGAGGGTACGGCCGCCCGGTTGAACGCCAAGTATGGTGAGCCAGGCACCGTCAGGGCCTACGCCGATTTCCGCGAGATTCTGGCCCGCCCGGACGTGGACGCGGTCGTCGTGGCCGCCCACGACCACTGGCACACCCCCATGTCTATCGCGGCGGCCCGGGCAGGCAAGGACGTCTACTGCCAGAAACCGCTGGCGCTGGACTTCAGCCTCACGAAACAGCTTCGGAAGGCGGTCGTGGACGGGAAGCGAGTGTTCCAGTTCGGCACTCAGTACCGTACCATGGGCCGGTATCGCAAGATGATCGAACTGGTCCGCAACGGCTACATCGGAAAGCTGCAGCGCATGGATGTCTGGTGCCGCGACGTGTCGTTCGACGTGGGCTCGTATCACGTCAAACCCTACGGATCGGCCCAGGAAATCCCGGTCCCGCCGGATCTGGATTTCGACGCCTGGATGGGGCCGTCGCCGATGGTGCCCTACACGGTGGACCGGGCCACCAACTGGGGCGGCTACCATTGTCCCGAGACCTCTCTCGGCTTCATTGCCGGCTGCGGCATCCATGAGTTGGGCCTGGCGCAGTGGGGCAACAAGAGCGATCACACCAGCCCCGTCCGGTATCAGGGGACAGGCAGCGTGCCCGCCGAGGGCATTTTCCGGACGCTGGAGAAGTGGGACGTCACGTGCGACTACGCCAATGGCGTAACCATGCGTTTCATGGACACCCGGACGGCCGGGAACGTGGCGACGAAATACCTGCCCGGTTGGCACCCGGGCGACGGCGTCACGTTCCACGGCAGCGAAGGCTGGATCAGCGATGCCGAGGGCTTCTGCGCCAGCGACAGCAAGCTCTGGAAGGTGGATTTCAAGCCGGACGAGGAGCGGCTTCCGGTGGCCAGCGAGCACAACCGGAACTTCATCGACTGCGTCAAGTCGCGTCAGGAGACGCTTTGCCCGGTCGAGATGGCGATCCGCTGCGACACGATCTGCCACCTGGCCGATGCGGCGGCGCGGACGGGGCGGGCCCTGCAATGGGATCCCGAGAAAGAGGAAATCATCGGCGATGCGGAAGCAACGCAGCTGCTCACCCGAACCCACCGCGAGAAGTGGAAGGTCTGGTAAGGCACCACGAAAGAAATAACTGTCGCAGGATGGCGGCCGAAAAATCACTCCCTCGCCCAGGTACTCCGGAGAGAGGGCTGGGGTGAGGGGCAACGCCGTTAAGGATTTTGGTAGCCGAATTCGCCAGAATTCGGGTGTTTGGCGCGAACCCCCGAAGTCTGGCGACTTCAGCTACGATGTACGTGCCGGTTTTTTGCGGAGTGCTTCGAGTCAGTCCGGAGTGCTCCGGGTCAGAGCTTAAATAGCGAACAGGGACTATTCACTGTTCAATCACATCCGTGTCCAGGAGGATCATGACTCATCCTCGGTCATCGGACGGCCACGGTTCTGAAGGACTACCTTCGTACGACGTGGCCCTTAGGCGAGCGGCAGGAAATAACTTACCCGTAGGACGGCCCTCCGAGGCCGTCTGGTAAACCAACCTGCGGGACGCAGTGGACGGCCTCGGAGGGCCGTCTTACGGGAAGATCATCCTACATCGGGTTGGGTAAGTTATTTCCTATTCCGGCGGTTCGACGTAGCCGAAGGCTGACACTGCCGAAATGAAATCGTCCGAAAGACGTCGCCCAATCGTGTGACGTGGCACGCTTCAGCCAAATACCGCTTACTTTGAGCGGAACGGTGCTAGCCGGCGGTGAAGACTGGCCGCGTTTTCTCACCAAGAACCCGCGGCTAGCGCCTTGCGGCTCACCATGTCCGAGTGCAACGTAAGCGGCAAGGCGCTAGCCGCCGGTGGCTCGAAACCGGCGGCTAGCGCCTTGCCGCACACAACCCTAAACTCAAGCTTTGACAAAGCACTCGTGGTATGAACAGCCTCGACCGCAGGCGGTATAGTATATTGCTCCTTGCTCTGCCGCCGCCTTTTGCGAAAAGGATGCCCATGTATTTCCGCTTGGCCCGACGTTTTCTCGTGGAAACCGACAAACGCCTGCTCTGGAAGTTCGCCTGAAACGCCGGCTTCAAGGGCCTGCGCTCCCTGCAGAAGCACAAGCGGCGGCTACGGCGGGGCGAGTTCTTTCCGCCGTTCCTGTACATCTCGCCCATCAACAGCTGCAATCTCCGTTGCCAGGGCTGCTGGGTCGACGTGGCCGCAAAACAGGCGAAAATCTCCGCGGACGACATGGATCGGATGCTGTGCGAAGCCAAGGAGATGGGCAACGCGTTTTTCGGCATCTTGGGCGGCGAGCCATTCATGCACCCAGAGCTGCTGGAGATTCTGGGGCGGCATCCGGACTGCTACTTCCAGGTTTTCACCAACGGCCACCTGATCACCGACCAGATCGCGGCCGATCTGCGCCGACAGGGGAACGTCTCGCCGCTGATCAGTGTCGAGGGCAACGAGATCATCAGTGACCAGCGCCGCGGCCACAAGGATGTCTGGGACCGCACGATGGCCGGCCTGCAGAACTGCCTGAAACACAAGCTGATCACGGGCGTCTGCACGAGCGTGTGTCAGACCAACCTGGACCTGCTGACCGAGGCCTGGCTGGATCGGCTGATCGACATGCGGGTCATGTACGCCTGGTTCCACATCTACCGCGCGGTTGGCCCGCACGCTTGTGAGGAACTGAGCCTGCGTCCCGACCAGCAACGCCAAGCCCGTGAGTTCGTGGTCGAGATGCGGGCCAAGAAGCCGATCATGATCGTCGACGCCTATCACGACGGGCTGGGCAGCTCGTTGTGTCCCGCCGCGATCGGCTTCACGCACCACGTCGGTCCGTGGGGCGACATCGAGCCGTGTCCCGTGATCCAACTGGCCAAGGAGTCGATCTATGATCCGCAGTCCTTGAAAGAGACCTTCGCCAATTCGGCGTTCCTGTCGGACTTCCGGAAGATCGCCGCCTCGTACACGCGGGGCTGTATTCTCTTGGAGCGGCCGGATCTATTGCACGCCTTGGCCGAACGGCACGGGGCCCGTGATAGCACGGCCCGCGGCACCGTGTTGGCCGAACTGGCGGCGATGCAGTCACGGCCCTCGCAGTACAATCCCGACAGCGAGATCCCAGAAAAAAGTTGGGCCTATCGCTTGGCGAAGCGACTGTGGTTCCACGACTACGGCGCCTACAGCAAGCATTTCCGCCCGGAGAACTGGCAGGATCCCCGAGTACCCGCCAAGGATCACGAAGCGGCCGAAACGCGGACTTCTTGATTCCTGCGGCAGGGATGGAAAACCACGCCGGGAGGGCGAGGCTAGGGTGATGCAAAGTTGGGGTTGGCGCACGAAAGCCATCGGGCAGGTATTGTTTACGGAAGTTGGGCGGCAAAGACGGTTGCCGTTCCTGGTTTTCTCGCCCCGAAGGGGCCAAACAAATCAGCCCAGTTGGCTAGTGCTTTGTCAAGGCTAACATCGTGGGTTGTGAGCGGCAGGACGCTAGCCGCCGGTGGCGTTCGGAACCGGCGGCTAGCGCCTTGCCGGCCTTGATCATAACGTTGCGAAATTCTAGCAGTGTCGTGATCGCCCCCGAGAAGCTCCCGACATAAGTCGGTGGGAGTGTTCCCGTCCTGTGCCTACGGAGCCCCATATCCGACGAGTCGGGAGAACTCGGTGAGGCGCCGCGGTGTCAGGAACTGGCGGGACTGCTCTCACCGACTTACGTCGGGAGCTTCTCGGACGGGACCAGCTAGCAGTGATGGCATTTTGCAACGTTATGATCAAGACCCGGCTCGGCCCCAAGGTGCTTGACGTTCCGCATATCGCCATGCAATAATCCGCGATAAGTCGATCCCCTTGTTGAGATTACCCTTGTTGCCAAGCAGGACTGCCCCCATGGACACTCCCTCCTCACCCCAAAAAAATGCACCGGCCGAAGCCTGCTGTTGTGGCTGTAGCTGCGGCGATCGCCGCGAGTTTGTGGCTAAGTTGGTGGCCCTCGGGTTGGGCGCGACGGCGTACGTGGTTCCGGCCGCAGCCGGTGTTGTGGCTGCTCTGAACCCGTTGCGGCTGAAAGCCGCTGGTGGTGAATTCCTCCGACTCGCCAACCTCGACACGTTGCCGAACGATGGCACCCCGCGGAAGTTCCCCGTGGTCGCCGAACGGGTCGATGCCTGGACGCGGGCCGTGGAACCGATCGGCGCTGTGCTCCTGAGACGCACCCCCGACAAACAGGTCGAGGCACTCCAGGTGGAATGCCCGCACGCCGGTTGCACCATCGAAGTGAAAGAGGTGGCGGACGAGCAGACCGGTGCCAAAGCCCCGCAACTCGTCTGTCCGTGTCACAAGGCCGTGTTCGATCTGGCCGGTAAACGCCAGCAGGCCACCTCGCCCAGCCCGCGGGATCTGGACCAACTCCAGGTCGAGATCCGCAATGGCAACGAAGTCTGGGTTCAGTTTCAAACCTTCAAGCTCGGCACGCCCAATAAGGTCGCAGTCACATGAATACCACGACCCCTTCCAAGTGCAAGATCGTCCTCGATTGGCTCGACGCTCGGACTGGCGCGCGCTCCGCCCTGCAGCAGTGCGAAGGTCGCACGGTGGCCGGCTGTCCTTGGCTCAACCATCTTTGGCCCAGCCTGATCGTGTTCCTGTTTTTCGTGCAGGTCTTGACTGGCCTGGTGCTCTGGCTGCACTACAGTCCCAGCGCCACCAGTGCCTGGGAGAGCGTGTACTACGTTCAGCACGAGGTGGCCGGCGGCTGGCTGGTGCGCGGTGTGCATCATTTCGCGGCGCAAGTGATGGTCGCCCTGACCGTCCTGTACGTAATCCAATTGGTGGTGCTGGGCAGCTACCGGCGTCCTCGCGAATTCGTGTTCTGGGCCGCGTTGGGCTTGGCGCTGGCGGCGCTGGGCATGTGTTTGACCGGCGATCTGTTGCGTTGGGATCAGAACGGTTTTTCGGCCACCAAGACGCGGGTCAGCTTCCTGATGCTGTTGCCGAATATCGGCGGCTATCTGTTCAAGCTGGCGGCGGGTGGGCCAGCCTTTGGGAATCTGACGCTGACCCGTTTTTTCACCCTCCACGTGGCCGTGATCGGGGGCGGTTTCCTGGTGCTGCTGTTGTTGCACGGCTGGTTCTCGCGTCGCGCTCAGCAAGCGGAGGCCGCTTCGCAAGCTGATGTCACACGCTACTGGCCGCAGCAATTCTGCCGGAACAGCATCGGCTGGCTGGTGGTGATGGGCGTGATTCTGTTACTCGTCTGCCAACGGGGACTTACCGGTGATCAGGCGGGCCAGCAGGCGAGCGACTATCTGGGCGTCGACTTGGGCGCCCCGGCGGATACCGACCCGGCGGCGGCCTATGCGGCGGCTCGGCCGGAATGGTCTTTCCGCGGAGTGTACCACTTCGCGCATTTATTTTCGGGCAACGCCCAGATCATTCCGATCTTTGTCGTGCCCAACATGATCCTGTGCTACCTGTTGGCCATGCCCTTCATCGGCATGAAGTCGCCGGGACACCTGCTGAACATCGCCGTGATTCTGTTCTTGGCGGTGGCGAACGCTGTTCTGTCTTGGGGGTCGTATCGTGCCGATGCTGGCGACCAGGACTTCCAGACGGCGCTGCAACAGGGCACGCGGTCCGGCGAGCGAGCCAGCGAATTGGCGCGGGGACGGGGCATTCCCGCGGTGGGCGCACTGGCGCTCCTGCGTACCGACCCACTGCTGCAGGGGCCGAACCTGTTTGGTCAGCAATGTGCGGCGTGTCATGCCTTCTCGCCACCGGAGGAGAAGGCCCTGGCACCGGAGGCCCCGTCCGCGCCCGAGTTGTATCGCTTCGCCAGCCGAACCTGGCTAACCGCTTTCCTCGACCCCCAGCAAATCACCAGCAGCAAATTCTACGGCGACACACGGTTCGCCAGCGGCCTGATGGTCAAGTACGTCGAAAGCCACTTCCGCAAGCTGCCGGAGGCAAAGCAACAGGCGATCATTGCCGCTCTATCGGCCGAGGCCCAGCTGAAATCGCAGGCTGAGGCGGACGTCAAGGATCAAGTGTTGATCGACCAGGGCCGGGGCTGGATGACCAGCGAGGGCTGCACCCGTTGCCATCGGTTTCGCGACCAAGGCCTGGCCGGCCACGCGCCGGACCTGACCGGCTACGGATCCCGCGAGTGGCTGGTCGGCGTGATCGCGGATCCCAGCCACGGCCACTTCTACGGACTGCATAACGACCGCATGCCCGTATACGTCGAAGCTGCGGACCAACCGGCCAAGAATCGGCTGTCGGCCGTGCAGTTGGACGTCTTGGCTTCCTGGCTGCGAGGTGAATGGTTCGAACCGAAACCGGCAGGCGAGCAGGCCCAACCGGCCATCGCGTCGGGACCGGCGGGGATGACCGCCTTGGTGAGCCTGGGCAAGTGGGAAGCACGGCGAACTCCCCCAGCGGCCGCGCCCACGGATCCCAGGGGCCAAGCCCTCGCGACGTTGGCGTTGGCCCAGTGCGTCTTGTGCCACGACTACAGCGATGGGGCGGGAAACGGCTTGGTCGCACGCCAGCCCACCGGACCGACTCGATCTCCGACAATGGCAAGGCGAACTTCGACAAACTCGTGGCAGCGCTGGCGGCGGAGTCGCAGAAGGACGGGCCGTCGGCAGAGATGGACGAGGACACGCAGACCCTGTTCACCGACTTCAACTGTGCGAACTGTCACAAGTTCTACGACGAGGGCGAACTCGGTAACGCACCGGATCTGACCGGCTACGGGTCGCGGCAGTGGTTGGTCGAGATTATCCGCAACCCGGAGCACGAACGGTTCTACCCCAAGTCGAACGACGGCATGCCGTCCTACCTCAAATCGACCGACAAGCCGGCCACGAACCTGCTGACCAAGGAACAGATTCAGCAGCTTGCGGATCTGCTTCGCGGCAAGTTCGACCCGGCTGAAAAGCCCGTGGAGAAACCAGTGGAGAAGCCTGTGGAGCAGGCCGCCGACAAGCCGGCAGAGAAGGTGGCTGACAAGCCGACGGAGAGGTCGGCCGAAACTCTGGCGGAAAAGCCGGCCGGTAAACCAGAGGAAAAAGCCGTTGAGAAAACGGCCGAGAAAACAGTCGCGAAGCCCGCGGAACAGCCGCCGGAGAAACCTGCGAACTAGCAAAATTCCTACCAGTCAGTCACTCACACGGGAGACGCGAACTATGACTACACTACTACTGTTAGTGTGCGCGCTATCACAGACACCGGACGAGATCGCCTCAATGCGAGAGTACGTGCTTGCTCGTCAGAAGAAGGGCGCAAGCGTGGCAAAGGACGATGGCGTGCCGTGGCTGCAAGCGGAGGATTTGGTGGCCGGTCAGGCTGGGCGACTACTGTATCCCAGGCTAGTGGTTCGACAGGTGCTAGGGGAACGCGAGATGCTAGTTCGCTGCGACAAGACCGATCTAGTGCTGTCAGGCGTCAACACAAAGGACGTGGCCGACGGGGATGAGCTATCGAAAGAGATCACGCGTCAGCACTTCTGGGTGTCCGGCATCAGGAAACTGACGACAGTGACCGGAGCGACGCGCACATTGCGCGAGATCAAGCCTTTGGACTGGGAGAAGCTGGGCATCAAGACGAAGCCAGCGGCTAAGCCAAAGAAAAGGGGACGCTGATGGCGAAAGGACATCCAGAGCCTTGAGGCGGCCGGGTGGCACGGGCCGTTGACTTGTGTGCCGCTGGCTTTGCCAGTGCTTCGGACGGATCAGCAAGGTTTCCCACAATCAACGGCATCGTGCCGAATGCCTTGGAGGTTCAAAATTCCTATTAGTCACGGAGGAAAAGGGTGCAGCAGGAAAAAGGTGACAGCCACCAAATTTGACAAGACTGGGGTGTTTTGGCAAGAAACCGTGTGCGTCACGAGACATTAATCGGAAACTCGCGCAGATTGCAACGCTAGTGGCGAGTGGTAGTCGTGAATTATTGCGTTTTCCCCTCTTTTCTATCGCGGTTCCGCCAACAATCGACCGAGTACTCCGCCCGAACGCTGTTGTGATTTGTTCGCCGCCCCTCTAGGACACCAGGGACCCTCGATGCGCGTACACCTGCTCCAAAAGGTCTCGCATTTCGTCGGCAATCTCCGCTGGCGGGTCGCCCGCTAAGCCAACGGCCAGGAGCTTTTCGGCGACTCGATACTGCTCGCAGTTGAGTGCCAGTGAGCCTGCGCTGCGATGCAGGACCGACCGCATTGGTTCCTCGTCAAGATACGGTGCAATTAGCGCGGCCGCTTCGGTGTCCCATTTCAGCGCCTCTTGAAAACGCTTACGCGATGTTACCTCGTCTCCGTACGTTCGAGCGACGACTGCGGCTTCCGCAAGATCCATCGCCCGCTCGTGGATGTCGTTGATGTGCTCCAGGTTCATATTGCGTCTCTCTGCTGCAAGAACGACACAGGATGGCCAAATTCCACGACGGCAATGAAGGCGGGCAACCGCCCGTCGCTCCGGTCTGTCTGACGTGCCTTCTGTCGAATGCGGGCGTTGAGTTGCCGAGCGTCTCCAGCGCGAATGCCGGAAATCTCCAGCCGAGCGTCTTCACGATAAGGGCGCGCTCCGTCTCGGCTTAGCCAGTAATCGAAACCAGTACCCTTCATCGAACGCCGCACAATGCGGTAAGCAGTAAAGGCTCTTACCGTCAGCATCGCGATGGCAATCGCCCCGTGTTCCGTGGCGGCCTCCGGGTCGGCGTACGTGTCGTGGACTTCGGCAGAAAGCATCTGCCAGGACAACTTAGCGGCAGCCTCGGCAAGCCCGCGAATTTCCATTGTGGTTCCCGACGAATGCCCTTGTTCTTCCAGGCAGACAATGCAGGCCTCGGCCGCCATACGGCAGAACGCTTCCGAGAGCGAGGGGCAGTTCTCCGGTAGTGTTTGAAGGTCGAAATCATGCGTCCCGCGAGCCGTCACGCCAGCCACCCTCGCCTTCTATATTTTGTCCGCTTGCCTTACGTTTCGAACTGGCTGCGCGGGGGTTGGACCGGATCTTCCTTCTCCTTGACCTCCTGCTTCTCGCGCCAGGCCTTCTTCTGCTCGTAGCTCTCCAATTCTTTCTTGAGTTGCTCGTCTACCTCGTCGTCTTTGCCGCCGAGTTCCACGGCGGTTTTCGACCACTTTTTGGCCGACTCGAAATCGCCCGTCTCGGCATAGGCGGCAGCCAGCGTGCTGACGATATGCGCTTTCTTATACTCAGTCACCTCGCAGGCTTTGGTCCCCAACGTCACGGCCCGCTTGCCGTCGCGCAGCTTGTCGTCCGGCGAGGTGGCCAGCACCCAGGCAAAGTTGTTCAGGACACTGTCGTCCTCCGGTTTCGCTTTCAATGCGATCTCGAAATCGGCGATGGCTTCCGCGTGCTTGCCGAGGCTGAGGAACGAATCGGCCCGCAATTGGCGGGCGAACGCGTGGCTTTCATCCTCCTCGAGGATCTTCGTGAAAATATCGATGGCTTTCGTCGGGCGCTTGTCCTGGATGTAGTAATTGGCCAATTGCAGGCGAAACGCGACGTTCGTGGGGTCTTTCTCCAGCACCGACTCGATGTCGGCGATCGCGTCCACCAGTTTCCCATCCGCCGCCGCCAGCATGCTGCGCATGATCACGCCCAGGGGTAGATCAGGACTGATGATCAGGATCCGGTCCACATCATCCTTGGCCGCGGCCAGATCGCCATCTTCCTGATGGAGGCGTGCCCGGATCATCAAGGCATGCAGATCGCGGGGTTCCACCTTCAAAGCCTGGTCCAGGTCGGCGAGGGCCGCTTTGAGGTCTTCCTGGGCCACACGCAACTTGGCCCGCAGCGTGTATCCGAACGATGACTCTGGCTTCAGCTGGATGCCCTGTTCGATGTGCTTGAGGGCTTCGTCATATTTCTTCAGATTGGTCAGCACCTCGCCCAGAGCCAAGTGGGCTGCGACGTTGTCCTCGTGATCCTTCAACAGCCGATTGAAGTCTTCTACCGCCTTGTCCAAGTCGCCGTTCTCGGCATAGGTCAGCGCTCGTGCCTGCCAGGCCTCGACGTTGCCGGGATCGAGTTCGAGGGCACGCTCGTAGTCCTTCAGCCGGTCGCCCATTTCCTCGCGGACTTGGGCGCGGATCACCAGGGCGGCCGCTTGTTGCTTCGGGTCGCCCTCGAACAACTGCACCGCGGCGCCGGCGGCCTTCGCCGCCCGCTCCCTTTCTCCGCCGGGCAGCGTGTGCAGACGCGCGATCAACAGATGGGCTTCGCCCAGATTCGGGTCGACCTTGACGGCTCGTTCCAGGTCATCCAGCGCCACCTTCCGTAACAGCGGCCAGCGGCGATCGGCCGGGGTCTGATCGAAAATCGGCGCACACAGCCGAGAGGCATGCTGGAACAGGGTCGAAGACAGCATCTGCTCCGCGAACTTGAGGTTCCCGTCGTCCAGGCCTTTCTTCAGGGCGCTGTCGCACAACCGCGCGACCTGCTCCAAATCCGCCAGATTCTTGGCCGAGATTTGCAGTTCGGTCGCCTTATCCAGATCCGGCTGACCGGCCCCTTCCGCCCCCAGGGAAGTGGTCCCCAAGACCAGGACTGACAATAACGCCAAGAGACTCACGTTTCTGGCAAGACGCATTAAACGATCTCCCTCCCTAGAAAGCCGAGCTGAGCATCACGCTGTCGCCTCGAACTGACGACATAGGCGGACATTATGCCGAAAATGCCCAGCGGATGCTATCCGAATGTATTGTAGGCGTGCTAGCGTCCGGCGGCCACTCGGATCACGTAGGTCAGCCTTTCCAGCCTGCAGCGATATGCGTGTCAGGCTGGAAAGCCTGACCTACGTGAACAATCCGCGTCAATTCAGCTGGGCAGCAAATCGGCGACGGCAAGGCGACCGATTTCGTGAGCGTCAAGGACAACCGGAACCTCCTGGCCGACCACGTAGTCCTGCCGCTGGTCATAGGTGGGCGATTCCACCTGGCCAGAGGGCTGAGAATAAACCTCGACGCGGCTGCTCGCGAGATTCACGATCCAATAGACAGGCACGCCGGCGCGCGCGTAGACCCGCTTTATACGGTGGCGAGTTCGGCAGCCAAGACATCCCCCTGGGTCCAGCGTCCGTCGATCAGCCGCCATATCTTGCCGTTGGGATTCTTGTCTTGCAGGCACGTGGGCAAACGGTGGGGGCGGACATTGTCGTAGCACTCGAGCATCGAGAATCGCCGCAGCGCAGCCGGAATGCCGACGGCCGTGAAGCCGGGATGGCCGGTCGCTGGAAATGGGCCGCCGTGGTTCATCGCCGGACTGACCGCTACGCCGGTGGGCATCTTGTCGTTCAGCAGCCGGCCCACGCGGGGACGCAGCAGCGGGACGAGCTGCGCATAAGCCGCCTCATCCGAGCCGGCCGTGTCCGAGTAAATGCAGCCGGTCAGATTCCCCTCGAGTGCACCGATGACCTCGCGGAGTTGTGTCACGTCGTCCGCGATGACCAGCAACGAGCAATTGCCGAAGACCTCGGTCTGCAGCACCTGCGGCTGGATCAGGAACTGCTGACCCGTGACGCGGAGCAAGGTATTGGCGCGGCTGTAGCCGCGCCCGCCGCCGGCCGTCCCGCCGACCAAGATCTCCGCGCCGGCGGCCTGCAGTTCGGCCAGGTTCTGCTGGTACGAGGTGGCGACCGACTGGGACAACAACGTGCCCACCGGGGCCGCCTGGAATTTGGCTCGCAGCAATTCCAGAAACGCGTCCGTGGCTGCGCCCCGTACCAACAGCAGCAACCCGGGATTGGTACAGAATTGGCCCGTGCCCAGCAGGCAGCCGGTAGTGAAGTCGGCCGCAATCGCCTCGCTGCGTTCTCGCAGAGCACCCGGTAGAACGACCACCGGATTGATGCTGGACAGTTCCAGATAGATCGGCTTGCCAGCCGCATCCGCCGCGGCCTTCAACTTCACGCCTGCCGCGCGGCTGCCCGTGTAGCCTGCCGCACCGACGCGCGCATCGGACACCAGCCGCTCGCCGTCGGCGTGACTGGTCCGATAGATCAATTGCACGGTGCCCGGCGGCAGTCCCGTGGCCTGACGGGCCTCGTCCGCCGCTTCGGCAAACAGGCGGGTCGTGCTGGGGTGCGAGGCATGCCCCTTGGCAATCACGGGGTTGCCGGCCGCGATGGCGGCGGCGAAGTCCCCGCCCGAGAGGCTGCCGAAAGCCAACGGGAAATTGTTTGGACCAAAGACACAGACGGGCCCGAGCGAGGCGTGGCAGGACCGGATGCCCGCGGCCACGTCGATGGTCGGCAGTGCCCAGGAACCGTCTCGCGCCGCGGCGGCCGCCTGACGCAATTGGTTCGTGGTCCGCGGCAACTCGTGGTCGGCCAGCCGCGGCGATTTCGGCAGAGCCGTCTCGGTGTGGGCGGTCTCCACAAGTTCGGTCCGGGTACTCGTCCGGCAGCAGCTCGCAGGTCGCCGGGTTCTCGGCTCGAAACGTCGAAGCGGCCTGGGCTGGCCGCCACTGGCCATTGATCAGAATCGGTCGCACTGCCATAGCTAACCTTTCACCACCGGATTTACTAACTTCCCGATCCCGTCGATCGAGATTTCAACCACATCGCCATGCTGCAGAGCAAACGTGTTGTCGGGCACGATGCCGGTGCCAGTCAGCAGGAGCACTCCGTGCGGGAACGAGTTGTCTCGCCCCAGCCAACCGACGAGTTCGCCGAAGTTTCGAGCCATCTGGCTGGCGTTGGTCTTCCCCTGGAACACGGTCTCTTCGCCGCGGCGGATGACCAGTTCGACGCCGATCGTTTCTCGCGGCGGCATCTTACCCGCCAGGGTCACGCACGGCCCCAACGCGCAGCAGCCGTCGTAAATTTTGGCTTGGGGCAGATAGAGCGGGTTCTCGCCCTCGATGTCCCGTGCACTCATGTCGTTGCCGATCGTGAAGCCGGACAGCGTCAAATGGGAACTGAGCACCAGGGCAATCTCCGGCTCCGGGACCGTCCACTTGGAGTCCGCCCGCACGCGAACTGGCGCCCCGGGCCCGACGACGCGATGCGCGGTGGCTTTGAAAAAGAGTTCGGGGCGATGTGCCGAGTAGACCCGATCGTAACAGGAGGCGGCCGCGGGCGATTCCTCCATGCGGGCGGTCTGACTGCGTTGGTACGTCACGCCGGCGGCCCACACCTCCTGGCGATCGATCGGCGGCAGGAGCTGCACGCGGTCGACGGCGACCGCTTTGTGGCGGCTCACCAGAAAGTCGGCGACCTCCAGCGGATTCTCTTCTTCCAGAATGTCCGACAGGGAGTTGTGGTGCCCGCCGGTCAAATCCAGCGGCAGCAACCGATCGTCGTCCAACTGGCCGACAGCTTCCTGGCCCGAAGGCAGGCGGTACTTGACGAGTTTCATGGGCGTTCACCGTGCGAAAACCAGGGGAGAGATTCAGCGGGCACGCAGTCCAATTAGACCACAACCCCAGCCTGCGGTGTAGCCCTTGGAACCGGCGCTGTTTCCACGGATCGCGCGGATGTGATAATCTGATGTCTGCCTCGGTCCGTACCATCAAGGAGTCCCGCTATGTCCCTGACCCGTCGTGAGTTCGTGCGTGGATCGGCCGCCGCAGCGGCCGCGATCAGCTTGCCGATGCTTGCCAGTTCCCGTGTGTGGGGTGCCAACGACGAGATCCGTCTGGCCATTGTCGGCTGCGGTGTCCGCGGCGGCGCTCATACAGACGGCTTCGGCCCGCAACCGGGCGTGCGCATCGTGGCCGTGTGCGACCCGGATCGTAGCCGCGCCCAGAGTGCGGCCAAAGCCATCGAAGCCAAGTTCAAGTACCGGCCGGAGGAGGTCGCCGACGTCCGCCGACTGATGGACCGTAAAGATCTCGACGTCATCACCGTCGCGACCATGCAGTATTGGCATGCGTTGCCGATGATCTGGGCCTGCCAGTCCGGCCGGCAGGTTTATGTGGAGAAACCGCTGAGCCACTTCATCTGGGAAGGCCGACAGATGGTCAATGCGGCCCGCAAGTACAACCGTCTGGTCCAGGTCGGCACCCAGTACCGCTCGGTCCGCGGCTATGCCGCGCTGGCCCAGTGGCTGAAGCAGGGCCACCTCGGCAAAATTCAGTACGTCACCTGCTTCGCCAACAAGCCTCGGCGTTCGATCGGCAAACGCCTGGAGCCGCTGCCCATTCCCGAGACACTCGACTATGAGTTGTGGTGCGGATCGGCGCGCAAAGAGCCCATCTATCGCGACCGGATCCAGTACGACTGCAGTTTTACCTGGAACATGGGCGACGGCGAGTCATGTAATCAGGGCGTGCACGAGATTGATATTGCCCGCTGGATCCTGGGCTACACCGGCCTGCCGCGACGCACGATGAGTATCGGCGGTCGTTTCGTCTTCGACGACGCGGGCGACGTGCCCAACACGCAGATCATCTACTACGACTATCCCGAAGTGCCGATCCTGTACGAGCTCCACAACTTGCCCAAGTCCAAGGAATGCATGACGCCGGAGAAGTGGAATACGCAGCCCGACTTCAAGGGCGCTAAGACGGGCGTGTGCGTCCAGTGCGAGAGCGGCTACACGCTCGGCACCACGGCCTACGACCAGCACGGCAAGGCGCTGAAGTCGTTCGGTCCGAGCGAAGACCATTTCGCCAATTTCATGAAGGCCGTACGCAGCGGCAAACGGGAAGACCTGAACGCCGAAGTTCTCGAAGGCCAGATCTCGACCTCGATCTGCCACGCCGGTAACATCTCGTATCGGCTCGGCCAAGCGGCTTCCGTCGAGCAGCAGCGAAAACAAGTGGGCGACATCCCGTGCTGGCAAGCGATGCACGAGCGGTTCGTGACGTACTTGGGCGAGATCGGCGTGGACCCGAACACAGCGACGCTCGGACCTTGGCTGGAGTGCGACGCGGAGCACGAGTGCTTCCGAGACAACGCGCAGGCCAACGCCTTGGTCAAGGGCATTTATCGCCAGCCGTTCGAGGTGCCCGAGATCGCACCGACCTAACCGCGTACCTGCTCGTAGCTCGTAGGGTGCATCAAGCTCCGCGCCGATGCACCGCCATTCGACTGCTGCGGATGTACGGCAGTTGGGACGTCGTAAGTTCTGGGGTGGTGGTGCATCGGCGCGGAGCTTGATGCGCCCTACCGACTCACGCGATCCGAGCGACGCACTTGGCTCGAAGGAGAACCTCGCGAATGCTTGATCTGTCGTCTCATCCGGAGGGCGTGATCCTCCCTGTCCGGGCCCAACCCGGCGCTCGATCGTCCGGCTTGCGTGGCGTCCAGGATGCTGCGCTCAAGGTCGCGGTCACGCAGATCGCGGAGAAAGGCAAAGCGAACAAGGCGATTGTCGCGGTGCTCTGCAAAGCTTTGCAGCTTCGCAAGTCACAAGTGGAGCTGATTGCCGGCGAGACCGCGTCGCACAAGCGGTTTCTGGTGCGCGAGGTAACGGTGGCGGAGCTGCGAGGACGCATTGCGGCCGCGTTGGCGGAGGCGAAAGCGGGCTAGTGCGTCGTCAAGGCTCAATTATCGGGGAGCTTCTCCACGCGCCGCCGGACGAGCTAAATAATCGCAAGAAACGCGGCATAATAATATGATGGGGTATATTACCACTCACAGTAGCTACTACATTCGCGATTCGTACCAAGTTCTAGCCAATCTGCCCCCGCCGCGCAAGATCACAACGGTGGTTAGGCCATCACGATTCCGCGATGGCCCGCCATTACTACCACCTGCACGACGACGAAGCCCAGCGGTAAATGCAGCGTGTTAACTTCGTGGGAGGGCCCGCCGCCACGGTGGTTGCGGGCAATACCACAACACCTTTGGCGGACGGAGGCCACCGCAGTGAAGTCTGAAGGCTTTGCAGCTCGGAGTGCGTGCGGACGGTCCAAGCCAGGTGCGAATGCCCCTGGCGGAACGACGGTCGGGGTGTACGGACGGGAGTGCGCGAGGCCGGGAAAAGGCACAGTTGTGGCACAGTTCGGTGTGCCAAACGAAACGGCTCTTCGCAAGTCTAATAGCGAAAGCCACTTACGAAGAGCCGTTTCGGACGAGCGGAGAGGACAGGACTCTTCGAAATCCGCTTTTCTTCTCTTCCATCAACGCCGGCGAGCAGCCTCGCCTTGGTGCCAAAACCGTTGAATCGAAACTATTTACGTCACGCCTTCCTGTCCGACCCCGCGAAGGGAACCCGCATCAGTTCCTGCCACCCGTGTGCACCAGTTGTGCACCACTTGTGCACCAACCAAAAACGGTCCAAACCGCCCGGGGTTCGAAGACGACCCTCTCACGTTATCGCTGCCGCCAGATTCTGGCAAGTGGGCCAGCTCATGAGCGCTGTGTTTGCTTCCCATTTTGTCGCCTTACACCAGCCCAAGTAGGGATGTCCGCGCCTGGATGCTGTCGAGCAATGGTCGGATGTGCCGGAAGTAGCCCCGCATGTCCTCCTCAAGCTTGAGCGAAACGTATCTGCTGAGGATCTCCGGGTCGAGGCTGTGGCCGGTCACGTAGAGCTGGATGAGCCGGTCGACCCTAGCGTCCTTGAGGTCGGTCGTGACGGACCCACGTAGGTCATAGAACCGGGCACCTGTCGGGACCGTGGCCTCCCGCGCCAGTTCGTTGAACTCCTTGGCCAGCGAGTCGGGCGACACACCGCCCATGGCCAACAGCGACCGGCGAAATAGCCGCTTTCCGTCCTGCTTGGCCTGGATCACGTCGGGCTTGGCCCCCGCCATGGCTCGCTGAAAGCACTCCCGGATATCTTCGATCGAGTTCACCTGGAGTTTAGGCTGACGCCGGCCATCGACAACTGTCCGCTGACGCAACAAAGGTCCGTCATTCCGCCCGGCGACACAGGCCCGGAGCAAGGGCTCCAATTCCACTGGAAACGGAACCCGGAACGTCTGCTTCCCCTTGTTGAAGTCCCAGCCGCCCAGCCGTGTGCCGAAGCGAAGTTGACGGCCATCGAAGTCGACTTCGGAGATCAAGAGCCCCGTGTAGTCCTCAGGACGCAGGGGCAGTACCAGCGCCATCCCGAGTTGACAGAGTTGCCAGCGATCCATCTGGCCCACCAGGGCCACCCGCAGATTGATCGGGAAGACGGTCGGACGGAGCGGGTCCTTCTTCGGCCGGGAACCAACCAGGTCTTCGGTAAACGGATTGCCGAATGCCGAGGGAAGCTGGCCCACCTCCGGACGCCGCCCCCAGAAGAACATCGTCCGGGCGCAGTCCAAGATGTTGAAGATCTGGGCCGGCGATAGATGTCGCTCCTTGGCGGCAGCCCGGCCGTTGCGGCCAACCTTACGCTGATGGAGAATCGCCGAGAACCGGACCACAAAGTCCCGGTCGATATCGGCTGCCAGAGGCCAACGCCGGAGGACGTCGGGCTGCTCGGAGAACTCGACCAACGGGGCAAGTCGGTTTCGATAGTCGTCGGCCGTCTTCTGGCCCCGGAGCTTCCGCTTCTCGACCAGGAAGGCATCGCAAAGCTGCCGCACATTGTTGCGTGGCACCGATCCGGCCTTGAGCACACGTTTTCGGGCTTCACTGGGTGGCTGGAATGTCGCATCTTCAATTTGCACCAGTAGCCGCCGCAAGGCTGCTGCCGCATCTCGGATATCCGCTCCGAGATACTGCCCAAAGGCCCGGCCTCGGTGTCGGCCACGAGCGAGGTACTTTTGGTCGCGGACCCACACATGAACGCTTTGGCCGTCGGCCGTTTGGTGGCTATGTTGCCCGAGGAGTTCGGCGCGGACCATACGTCGGCGTGGTACCGAGCGAATGCCGCTCCCGGGCTGCTTGTCGTTCGTGGCTGGATTACGGGCTGGCGTGCTGGCGTGGGTCATTTCCGTGCGATTCGGAGCCAAGGTCGTGATTTCCTTTCCCCTTGGCGACGAAGACCGCGTCCAGGCCAGAACGGCTCACAGTGGCGAGTGCGGCACGACTCGCAACCCGCCACAAATGAACGGCTTACATAAGGCGGCAGGAGTTTCGGCCACAGTGAATTTATAATGGCAGCCGGAATGTTCCGGGAATGTTCCAGAAAAGATGGGCAATCGAGTACCCCGACGTTCTCGCATTGCGGTGTGGACCGAGAGGATACTGGTTGCAGGCTGCCGGGGGGCACAGGAAACAACGGCAAGCAAGGAATCCCCTGCCAGGGAATGAACAGCCACCTGGGCGGACGTTGACGAGTTGCAACTGACGTGAGGGCGCCGGCGACTACGAGCGGCGAGGCTGGCCTTGCTGCAAGTGCTCGGCGAGGATGTCGCGGAATCGCGATTGACCCAAGAATCCACCCACTGAGGGATGGCCACACGGCAAATTCGCCCGCCCAACCACACCGCGATCCACTTCAACACCCGCGTTCGCGACATCTGGTTTGCTCGGCAACACGGCGAAAATCGCGTTTCCGATTCGGCGCCGTTTCAGCCGCTCTCGTCCTTCCGTTCGTCACAGAGGTGGCTGGCAGTGCGGTGTGGCCGAGCAGGCAGCTCGTGCTCGGCATCGGCGGTAGACTCCGCGACGGTGTGCGGATCAATCGAAGGACCGGACACCGAAGACCTCTTTCTCGCAAACGCCCTGATGAGATCGTTCTTCTCGTCCGCCAACCAGCCTACCGATCGATTGAGAAACCGGCCTCCGTTCTTGCCCCGCTTGGAGCCAATCCATGCCGCTCCGTCCGGTGGCGTTCCCCACGCCGCCATTCGCGAGTTCAGCAGGGACAAGCCCTTGGCGGCCTGCGGATGCTGCCTTTCGGCCCATTCTGGCGACTCTTGACGGATGGTTCCGGCGATCAATTCCCACGAGGCTAGGCCAGTTGCAGCCTGAGCAGCAATCAAGCGGATCAACGGGACGAACAGGCGGGTTTCGTCCTCCGTCATCACGAAAGAGGCTACATCCTCCGCTCGCAGCACACATGCCTTTTCCACGAACGAGACGGTCACTTCTCCGATGGTGCCGGGGCTGTCCAATCCAGCCGAACGGTCGGATTCGGTAACGTTGGGTTCCGCCGAGCCTGGGGACGCTGGGAAGCCGTCCCGGATGGTGGCGGGGCCGTCTCGTCCGGCCGGATGGTGCAACTCGGTGACGCTGGGTTCCGCGGAGCCTGACGACGCAAGAAAGTGACAGATGTCTTCGGCAGCGGCCGCTGCCGCGCGGGCCGGTGATTCCAGTTCAGCCAAAGTGCCAAGTAAGTTTCGGCAGTGGTCGAGCCCCGCGTTCACGGCATCTTGGCAAGTCAGCAGTAGATACGACCCGAATAGATGCTCTCGGTCCGCTCTTCGCCAGACCGCCCAGGTCGCGTCACGAAATCGAGCCAGAGCATCATTCACCTCCGGCGGATGAAATACCATCCCGGACTTAAGGGCTGATTGCATGATGGCGAACACGGTGTGGAGGTTGCGTCGAGTCCATTCGACGTCGTAAATTGTCTCAGGCCCCACGCACCACAAGCGAATCAGAGCGCGAGGGTTAACCGCCTCGACAGGAAGAAGTGGCACCCGCTCGCCTTCTTCTTCAGAGTTCGGGATGGCATGCGGATCAAGGTATCGCTCACCATGAAAGGCTCGGAGACCGGCGAGCGTGAGACGTGGAATCTCCACTGAACACCAACCGGATGGTGCTTCCCTCGCTGGCTCGAACGCTGCCGTCTCCTCGCCCCATCGGCTAGTCAGTGCACGAATCGCTCCTTCAAAGGCCGACCGCCTCAAAGGCCGGCCGGAAGGTGCTTCCTTGGCCTGCTTCAGCGGTGGCGTCTCGTCGCCGCACAGCCTGGCCAGGGTACCACGTGCATCTTCAAAGGCCGACTCTGGCCCCGTGAGTTGTTTGTAAGAAACAGCTCTCCGGTTCAATTCGTCCGACGCCGGAGAGTCGATCAATGCATCACAGAACTTTGCGCACAGGTAGACGAAATCATCGGCCGGACTTTGTGCCGGATCGAAGCTCTTCAACGCCATCAGGGCGGTCTGCGACCTAAAGACGCAGGCAGGGATGTCTGGTTTCGCCATCGCGGACATGGGGTTACCTGGAGTCGATTTGGCTAACGCAACACTCTTCTGAGTTTCTGATTCTTGCCAATTCTTGGCCCCCTGTCCACTGGCGATACCTGGCACTGTTAGCCCGCGCAGTCACTTCGCCGTGCCGCCGTTGAAATCGGTCGCGGCATTTGACGACGGTAACTCGAAGTTCGTTCTTGTGCACCGCGGCCATGCCTCTCCGTGTAGTTGCTCCGGGCAGGTCTTCCGGAACGGGATCAGCTCCGCGCCGGTCATGGTGGACCATCGCAGACCGCATGTGAGGTCGGAAGGGAAAGAAACGGGGATATGTTTCCCGCTGGCGAGGAAAGGGCGAGATTGGAACCTGAAAAACGGCCTTGCTGAGGCCGCCGGATGTGAAGCCTAAGGACCAGAAGCGGCAACAACTCCCGATGACATGCACGGCAAAGCTAATCCCGTCTCAAGTATCGTGACGCAAAACCCGGCGGAATTTAGCCCGTTTCGGGTACTGCTACATGATCGCCCGCGGTTCTTAGGGCAGCCGCATTCCCGCGTCGCATGCGACGACCAACGTGGGACCGTCTGGGACGGTGGCTGGGGGGGGCCGATGCTCCAGCCGCTTAAAATGATCGAGAAAAGAAGGCGGTCACCGGGAACCCAGGAGCGTGCAACGAGTCTGGAGAGGGCTGGGAGACCGTTCCGGGTGTCGAGACAGAAAGCCGCGGCCACGGCAGAAGATGGAACCGCCTGATCGAAAGATCACCTCGGCAACGATTTCTCCAAAGCGTTGGACGGTGACCTGACCACGTTCTTTGATGGTATGGAACCGCATAATAATTACGTGGGCATCGACCTGGGTGCGCAGTCGCGAGCGGCAGCACCGAAATTCTCGCCGCCAAAGAGCTTATCCCACGCCACAGGAAATCACCGTTCGGTCCGCGACGTCCGGCGCGACGCCCGGACGCGGCGGAGATGCTCACGCGCCCTTGGCTGTGCAGCAGTTGCACGTCCGAATCGGCGCTCGGTCCGTTCCGCCACAGGTGGCCGTCGCTCCGCGTCGTCACGCGGAAGCGATAGTAATTGGCCGTATCGGCTTGGCCGACGAAGTCGTTGACCCTTACGGTGGACCTGAGGGTCCCCAGATCGCGATTGAGCCAGCGAGTTTCAGGCCCCGTCGAACGGACCTGCCGGCGTGACCTGCAACGCCAGCCAGTAGTTTGTGTTGGCGGAGCCAAAGGGAATCACCTTCACGTAGAAGCCCCCGCGACGATGCGGTCTACGGCTTCCGAAGTCGAACCAGCGAAATATGACCCGGCGACCTCGCGCCCGCTGTCGTCCGGCAACTGCGCGTCGGCATCGGCACTCATCCCATTCGCAGGTGGAACTCGCCGCCCGTGGCCAAGCGGAAGTGATATCAGTCAGCGGGATTGGCTTTGCGGACGAAGTCCGAGTAGGTCGGCGGGACGATGCTGCTGATCGCGGTACAGAGTTTGATGGGAAGTGCTAAGGGCCGGACATCGAGCCGTGAGCCATCGGCCTGTTGGCGCGCTAGTAGGTAGCCGACCTAAGCGTCCGGCTGGAACTGCGCATCGCGTGTCGTCTCAGTCAAGTGATAGTGAAACGTGGCAAACCGTTTCGGGTCGTTTCCGGCATCCTCCCAACTGTAGCCGTAGCCGCCGAAATGCTGCAACCGGATCGTCGTGTCTGCCATGATGCGAAACCCGCACTGCCGCGCCCGCTCACAAAAGGCGTAGTCCTCGGCTAAGTACCAGTGGCCGCTGCCGTCCGGCCGGACCATCGGGATGAAATAGGGCACCAGCGGCCGACCGCCAAAACGTTGATTGCAGACTGGCAATTCCAGCTGCCGTTGCATCTCCGCGTAGACCTCACGACGCACCAGCAGGAAGCCGTTGGCGGCGTATTGGACCTCGATTAGGCCGCCTTCCTTGCCGAACACAATGTGAGGCGTGCCGGGTAGCACGTGGACTGCCAGAGCCCGCTGGCCTTTCTTGGGGTAAATGCCGCACGCCAACGGTTCGCCGTGCGAACGAAGGCGGTCAACGGCGTCGGCCGAGAAGCCGACATCCGCGTCGATCCACATCGTTTCTTCGAAGCCATCCGCCAGCGCATCACTGACAATTTGGCAGCGTCCCTGATCGATGGCCGCAAACCCCCGCACTCGTCTTACTGGATAGCCGCGTCGCTCCAGCTCTCGCAGTGCCTCCTCACAGGTTGGCTCGATGTGCCCACTGACAGGCACCAAGACCACGCATTTCGTACGGTCCATGCTTGGTTCTCCTTCCGATTCCTTCCCCGCATCGCTTGGCGTGGTCTGCCGGAAGATGCCCTGAGCTGTCGGAACGCGACCTGGGCCAAAGCACTGCAGCCAGATGATGGCAAAGAGCAGTGCATTTGGCAAGCTGTCGTGCCCTCGCCCTGCCATTCGAAAGGCACGGCCTCGGCATTCTGACAGTCCGACCCTTCGCCGCTCACAATTCTCCCTTGTCTGAGGGCGACGCAGAAACGGCGATGACGGAAAAATTCTCGGAATAATTTTCGCCACCAGCGACCGCCCTAACGATGGCTGCTTCCCAGCCTTATGGCGACCACCCCTCTGGTAGTCCATAGCTTCCCACCCGGCTAATTGAAAGAAATGCTATCCCTCCCTGATTCCCTATAGATTCGCTTGTCAGTAGAATCCCGCCTCAAAATGCGAGTCTTGTTCGAACTCGGGCGGAGCTTGGTGCTTAGCTTTCTCCTTCTGTAAGAGGGCGGAGAGATGGGCTTGGCCGGGTCGTCGTTCGCGATCGCCGTTCGCTGCCACCAGTCGGGTGATTTCCGGCGGGCTGCCAGCCTCTACCGGGACATCCTCCGGGAAGATCCCCATCATGCAGGGGCCTCGCATCTGCTGGGAGTCGCCTGCCATCAGCAGGGCGACTTGGACCAAGCGGCGATGTATATCCGTCGAGCGATTGAGTTCGACGGATCCAAAGGCGTCTACTACAACAACCTCGGGGTGGTGATCCGTGCCCAAGGCCGGCCCACGGAGGCCGAGTCGGCTTACCGGCAGGCGTTGGCCATCCGGCCGCAGTATGCCGACGCGCTGTCGAACTTGGCGGCGCTGATGCATGAGCAGGGCCGACACGAGGAAGCCTTGGACCTCTTCCGGCGCGCCTTGCAGGCGCAACCGGCGCATGCGGACGCGATCTATAATCTCGGCAACCTGTATCGGGACCTGGGACGGACTGTCGAGGCGATCGATTGCTATCGGAAAACGATTGCCGTGCAACCAGGCCGTGCCGGAGCCCATAACAACCTGGGAAATGCCCTGCTGGCAGAACGACGCGAAGCCGAAGCGATTGCCAGTTATCAACAGGCGCTCGCTCTGGATTCGACCTGCGCCGAAGCTCATCTGAACCTGGGGATCGTCTACGCCGAACAAGACAGGGCTGAAGAAGCCGTAGCCTGTTTTGGGCGCGCGAGTCAGCGCCGCCCGGAGAAACGGCTATGGTGGCTGCGTTCGGCCACGCTGTGTCCCTCGGTATTTCAGAGCGTTGCCGAGTTGGACCGCTATCGCAACGGCTTGGAAGCTGCCCTTGGCTCACACCAGGACGCAGCTGTTGGCGCGGATTGGAGGGAACTCGTCGTGGACGGCGTCGTGCCGTCCTTCAACTTGGCCCATCATGGCCGCAACAACCGTCCGTTGCTGGAGAAATTCGCCGGGCTGTATCCGGCGTGTTTTCCGGCGTCCAAGCCAGCCTGTGGTAGCGGAAAGCCTCGAATCGGCTTCCTCGTAACGCGGCACCACGAGGGCGGTTTCCTGCGGGGCATGAGCGGAATTATCGAGCAACTCGACCCCTCGCGGTTTGAACCCGCGGTGCTGTGCTCGCACGGCGCGTTGGAAAACTGCCGCCGCGGAATTCGGCGGACAGATGTCCAGTGGGTGGCCTTTCCCGATCGATTCGCCAGTGCGGCTGAGCGAATCGCGGCGGCCCGTTGCGACGTTCTTTATCACTGGCAGGTTGGCACCGATCCGCTGAATTACTTCCTGCCGTTTGCCAGGCTGGCGCCCGTCCAGTGCACCGGCTGGGGGAGCCACGGGACGACAGGCAACGCGGCCATAGATTACTGCCTCTCCAGCGATTGGATCGAGTCGCCAGGCGCGGAGCAGCATTACACGGAAAGCTTGGTGCGCCTGAAGACTTTGCCCACCTACGAGCGAATACAGCCGCTCGCGGCGCCCGCCCGCCGTAGCGACTTTGGCCTGCCGGAAAATGGCCATCTGTACTGTTGTCCACAACGGCTCGCCAAGCTCCATCCGGAGGCCGACGTGCTGTTTGCCGCCATCCTGGAACAGGACGTGCAGGGGTTTCTGGTCGTGTTGGAGGGAAAGGTCACGCGCGCGGCGGAACTGCTGCGCCGGCGATTCTCGCAGACGCTGGGCCCGTTGGCTGGTCGGGTGATCTTCGTCCCTTCCCAGAGTCCCGACGATTTCAGGCGATTCTTGACTCTGGCCGACGTGATCGTGGACCCGCCGCATTACAGTTCCGGGCTGACAGCCTACGACGCCATTACCCTCGGCTTGCCGATTGTGAGTCTGCCGGACGAGTTTGCCGTGGGCCGATACGTTCTGGGCTGTTACGGGCGGATGGGATTGGAGGATTGGGTGCCTACGGGACCGGAGGAGTACGTGGCGTTGGCGGTGAAGTTGGGCGGGGACCGGGAGTACCGCGAAGGCTGCCGGGCGGAGCTTGCCCGGCGCCGGGAAGTGCTGTTTGAGGATGTGGAAGTGGTGCGCGAGTACGAGCGGTTCTTCGAGGAGGCAGTGGAGCGAGCCCGGCAGGAGACGGGGTGACCATCGGGGGGGCTGGCCTCGCATGAGCGTGAGGCCGGCTGGCAGCTGTAGCGCGTGGAAGTCGAGCATCTGGGATCTCATCAGGAGAGGGGGCGTGACTGCCATCCCGCCGTCAGGCAGCGGTTTGGTACAGGGTCGCCTGCTCCCGCTGAATTCGGTATTCGATGAAGTCATCCCACTCGCCGTTTAGGTAGATTGCCCGTGTCTTGAGCATGGCGCGCGCTCCAGGCAAACGCCAATGCATTCCGGTGCAATCCATGCGGTCCTTCACCAAGTTGCGGCACGTGCCTTCCGCGATTCCACTGCCGATCGGATAACCCTTCGCGAGGTACTCGTCGTACCGCATGCGGTGACGGTTATTCCGGAAGTATCCGATCGCCTCCGTCACCGTCTCGTGGTGGTCCTCCGACCAGCGGCTTCCGCGTTCCGCGTCACGTGCCAAGCGATGCCAACGTCGAATCACCGTCTCGACGCGGCCTGTTAGTAAGTCGCGCAGTTGATGGCCGACCCAGGCCTCCTGGCGGTCTTTGTCTTCCGGCTGGACTATCTTCGAGATCTCGCGGATGCGTTCCAACGGATGGAAGATGTCCAGAACTTGCACCGAGCGGCCCAGCCACTCCCGTTGCAGGTCCCATAATTTCTGCTCGCCGTCCATCACACAGACCAGCGTGCTCTGCCGATCAGGATCACGTGCTTTGACGTCGATCGCCATTTCAATGAACACCGCTTCACTGCCCGAAGTCCATGTTTCATCATTGGCCGCCATCTCCGCCCACAGCCGTTTGCCCTGCGGACGCGGACGACGCGCGGCGGCTTGGTCGCGGCACAGTTCGTTCCATACGTCCTGCGGTTCGCGCACGAACGGTTCGATGCAATAGACCGCCCCGACGTACGCCCGCCGTGTCGAACCCTGGCGAGTTCCCGCTTCCGCCGCCGGGGTCGTGGTGCGGTCCGCCCGATGCATCGGCACACTGGTGCCATCAGCCGTCGCTACGACCAACGTTTCCTCGAGAGCGGCGGGTGGGGCCGGTTGTTGAAGGCGAAACGGCTCGGCATATTCCGCCAGCCGCCGATTCATCGCCTCGGCCGTTTCCACACTCAACGCCACTCCCAGAATGGCCCCCAGTCCCTCGACGCCTTCGGCGAACGTCTCCTTCACGCAGAGCCGCTGCTGCCAGTCTTCCAGGACATACGAACACTCGCCATGTGGAAGCCCTAACTGGGCGTCCGTGGGAACGTACTCAATCTTCTTCTTGGGCCCGCCAGCGTACACCCAACGCCAGATCGAAAACGTCCCAAAAACCGAGCGATACACCTTCTCGTGCAACTCGTCACTGCGGCGGAGTGTACGCTCATCGCGCGTCACCTGTTCGCCCTCATCTCCTACGCCAACGCCTGCCGCGAACCCCTCCAACAGCACCAACCCTATCGCCTGCAGTTCGGAGAATATGGCCCTCTCCGTTTTATCGATGCGGATTCCGGCTTGGGAATACTCCGAGATCTCTTTCTTGAGAGCATCAAATTGTGCTTGGGCGTTGAGTAACAGCTGTTCGCGCGTCAGAATGTCCATCGGGAACCTCGCGTGTTGGAGTTGCTTGCCAGTCGTAAGCTCAGCAAGTCATTCTTCACGCGAGGCCCTTTACTCGACCATAAGCTAGCATCTGCTCTGGACACAAATCCTCAAAAACGTCACTCGTTCACGCTAGCAGTCCGACCAATCTCTGCGAAAGTCCGCCCATTGCTCTGGCGGCATGGCAGTCACGCCCCAGGAGAGGGAGGTTCTTATGCGTCTATGGTCGCTGCTTGGCAACAAGAAGTCTTCGCGTGAGAGGAAGAAGCAAGCCCGACGCTGGCGGGCGAAGCGCAGTCTGCAGCTGGAGACGCTGGAATCACGCCAGCTGCTGACGAGCGTCTCGCTGTTGACGCCGAAGGCCTATGCCAGCGAGCAGCCGCAGTCCAACGGGTTGCCCGATGCGGGGCAAGTCTCCGTGGTCCTGGACGCGGCCAGCGAGCAGGATCTGGCGGTGAGGTTCCAGCTCGGCGGGACGGCCACGTATGACTACAACACGCCTTCGTCCGGCGACTACGTCATCTCTTCCAATGTGTCGCTGAGCGGCTACTACGACTACACCAACTCCGTCTACGCCACCCAGGGGACCGTGATCGTCCCTGCCGGCCAGACCAGCGTCGACGTGATTCTGACGCCGGTCAATGACGATCAACTGGAGCCGAGCGAGACGGCCGTGTTGACCCTGCTGGACGGCTGCGGGTGCTGCGGGTGCGGGGGAGGCGACTACACGGCGGGGAGTCCCTCGTCGTCCAGCATCACGATTGCGGACAATGATCAGTGGTCGGTCTCGGTGCAGGCGACCGACGCCGGCGCCTCAGAACGCGGAACGAGCGAGACGCCCGACCCGGGTCAGTTCTGCTTTACCCGGTCGGGGGAAACGGATTTGAGCCATCCGTTGGTGGTGACTTTCCGGCTCGGCGGCACGGCTACGGACAGCTACTCCAATCCGTCGTCCGCCGATTACAGCCTCTCCTCCAACGTCTCGCTGAGCCTGGGCTTGGACTACACCAACTATCCCTACTACTCCTACTTCACCCAGGGCACGGTGACCATCCCGGCCGGTCAGACCAGCGTCACTGTGGACCTGACGCCCGTCGATGACGAGCAGGTCGAGGCGAGCGAGACGGCCGATTTGACGGTGGTGAACGGGAGCGGCTACGCGGTAGGCAGCTTTTCGTCGGCAGAAGTGACGATCGCGGACAACGATCGGTGGGTGGTCTCGGTGCAGGCAATCGACGCCAGCGCCTCGGAACGCGGGTCCAGCGAGACGCCCGATCCGGGCCAATTCCGCATTCTGCGTTCGGTCAAGACGGATCTCAGCCAACCGCTGGCGGTGACCTTTCAGCTGGGTGGTACGGCCACGTATGACTACAACGGCCCTTCGTCCGGCGACTACCTCGTCTCGTCCAACGTGACCTTCAGCAACTACTGGGATTCATCCAGCTACTCTTATGTCACGCAGGGCACCGTGGTCATTCCAGCCTGGCAGACCAGCGTCGATGTGGACCTGACACCGGTCAATGACGGTTGGCTGGAGGATAGCGAGACAGCCGTGTTGACCCTGCTGGAAAGCGGTGGGGGCTGCTGCTGCGGTTGCGGAGGCAGCGGCTACATGCTGGGGAGCGCCTCGTCGTCCAGCATCACGATCGCGGATAACGATCAGTGGGCGGTCTCGGTGCAGGCGCTCGATGCCAGCGCCGCGGAGCGCGAGACGAACGAAACGCCGGACGATGGCCAATTTCGTCTCAGTCGTTCCGGCGAAACCGACCTGAGCCAGGCCCTGACGGTGATCTTCCAACTCGGCGGCACGGCCACCTATGACTACAACAATCCTTCCTCCGGCGACTATCAGGTCTCCACCAATGTCTCCCTGTACTACTACTACGACTTCGCCACCTATTCCTACGTTGTCCGGGGCACCGTGCTCATTCCTGCCGGGCAGACGAGCGTCGACGTGGACATAAAACCCGTCAATGACAACCAGGCGGAAGGGAGCGAGACGGCCGAATTGTCCGTGATACCTGGAACCAACAGCGGCGGAGCGTGCTGCTGTGGCGGCAGCGGCGGGTACTTGCCGGGGATTCCCTCGGCGGCCAGCGTCACGATCGCGGATAACGACGGCCCGGCGACGATCACGGTGGCGGCCACGCAAGACGCCGTCGAAGGCGGCTCGTCCGGGGTCTTCACGTTCAGCCGCGATGTGACGAGCACCAGCTTGGTCGCATATTACTGGATTAACACGTCTGCCAGCACCGCCACCTATGGTTCGGATTACAGCGGCCCGTCGCAGTACGGCAGTGTGAATTTCCCGGCCGGGCAAGCCACGGTGACGCTCAGCGTGTCGGCGATCGATGACTCCCAGGTGGAGGGACCGGAGACCATCGTCTTGTGCCTGTGCTCCAGTTCGGACTACCTGCTCGGGAGTCCGAACGCGGCGACGCTGACCGTCGTGGACAACGATGGCGGCGGCGATACGGCAGGTCCGCGCGTGATCGGTACCGCCCCGGCCAGTACCGTGTATGGCGTCTGGAACCACCTGACCGTCACCTTCAACGAGCCGATCCTGGACGGGTCATTCACGCTCAGCGACGTGGTGTCGATTTCCGGGCCGGCCGGGCAGATCACGCCCGTCAGCGTCAGTCGGCTAACCAGCACGCAGTACGACGTGGCCTTTGCCGATCAAACCACTCCGGGCAGTTACCAGCTGCTCCTCGGCCCGGCCATTCTGGACGCGGCGGGCAATCCCATGAACCAGGATGAGGATGCGACCAATGGCGAGGTGCCGGACGACCGGTACACGGCCAACCTCCTGCTGTCTTCGGCCACGCCGGAAATCACCGTGCAGGACAACTACGCCTACACTCATCGGCGTCCTTTACGATCCGTTTGGACGCGAGCGCCTCCGGCAGTTACGGCGGCCCCGTGTCGTTCGGCAACAACGACAGCGATGAGAACCCGTTCGACTTCACGGTCACGGGGCAGGTCAACGCGTCCGCGCCGGAAATCGCCGTGCAGGACAGTTACGCCTACGCGACCCTCTACGACGGGATGAGCACGGTCGACTTCGGGAGCACGGCGGCCGGCACGCCGCTGAGCCGTTCGTTCACCATCTACAACTACGGGACCGGGCCGTTGAGCCTGGACGGTGGGTCGTTGGTCCTGCCCAATGGGTTCAGCCTGGTGGGCACGTTCCCCACAAGCGTCGGCCCCTATTCGTCGGCGTCCTTCACGATCCGTTTGGACGCGAGCGCGGGCGGCAGTTACAGCGGCCCCGTGTCGTTCGGCAACAATGACAGCGACGAGAACCCGTTCGACTTCACCCTGTCCGGGCAGGTGTCGGCGGCGCAGCCCGAGATCGTCGTGTTCTGCACCGAAACCTACGGCTATCAGCAGCAGCTCTACGATGGCTACAGCAGCGTGTACTTCGACAACACCACGGTGGGCACTCCCGCGGACAAGACCTTCACCATTCAGAACACGGGCAGTGAGACGTTGACGCTCGATCCGGCATCGTTGACGCTGCCGTCGGGGTTCAGCCTGGTCGGCTCCTTCCCCTCATCCGTGGCGGCCGGCACATCGGCGACCGTCCTGGTTCGCTTGACTGCCGCCAGCAGCGGATCGTTCCAGGGGACGCTGTCGTTCGGCAACAGCGACAGCGACGAGAATCCGTTCGACGTCACCCTGTACGGGCAGGTCGCGGCGGTCCAGCCGGAGATTGGCGTATTCTACACGCCGATGTCGGGCAGCGAGCAGCCGTTATACGATGGCTACAGCAGCTTGGATTTCGGCAGCACCTTGTTGGGCAGTCCCGTGGACAGAACGCTGACCGTTCGCAACACCGGCGCGGGCACGCTGACACTCGATCCCAGTTCGTTGACGCTGCCGACCGGATTCAGCCTGGTCGGCTCGTTTCCGTCGAGCGTGAGTTCTTATGCATCCGCCACATTCACCGTGCGGCTGGTGGCCAGCAGCAGCGGCCAGTTCCAGGGGACGCTGTCGTTCAACAGCAACGACGCCGATGAAAGCCCTTTCGATGTGACTCTCGGCGGCACCGTCACCGGCGC
>JAPLNJ010001192.1 GCA_026692885.1 Planctomycetota bacterium
TTGCGTTTCGGGAAGCGAGGCGCAAGGTTTATCACTGACTCTAACATCGCGGAATTATTCTTCTTTGCCCACACCTCCGTCCCTGCCTGGACTGACGCGATTGGCGGACCGAACCGTGCTCAGACTGGCTAGAGTATGCCATCTATGGGGGTAATCTGTTATGGTATGTGAAATCGTAACTCCCTTTCCCATGGTGCATATCCGACGGTCCAACCGAATTTCGGAACAATAGGGGCAAGCCCGGATGGCACGAGGTTAAGCGTAACCTCAGATCCCCACTGGGCTTGCCCCAGTGGACAAGAGGTTTGAAAACCAAGGCCGCGTACCGCGACCACACCCCATCCCCTTCGCCGCATTCACCGCCGCCGCAGGCGGCGGTGAATGCGGCGAAGGGGAATAAAGGTGGTGGTGGCCGCTGTTAGTGACCAAACCCTTTTTCCACTGGGGCAAGCCCAGTGGGGAAAGTGGCGGAATAACAACGACTTATGCTTAATCTCGTACCATTCGGGGCAAGCCCGGATGGGGGCGGAACGAAAACAGGACCATCCGTTTGACACCCGACTCCCCAATTTTGCGCGGCCCATCTCCGGCCCTTCTTCCCCGAGTACAGGGGCGACGGGTGAAAACCGGGCCGACGCCGTCCGTCGGATTCTTGGTGGCGGCCACAGGCCGCGTGAGGCTGTGACATGGGAAATTGGCAGCAAGAGACTTCGCCCGCTCTCGGCATCCTGCCGGGAAAGAGTTATCCTCTGGGCGCAACCGTCGAGCCGGACGGCATCAACTTCAGCGTCTTTTCCAAGGGTTGCGAGGCCGTCAAACTATTGTTGTTTGATCACGTCGACGACAAGGTCCCCGCCCGTGTCGTGGCGTTGGATGAACGCCAGCACCGGACGTATCACTATTGGCACGTCTTTGTCCGCGGTCTGCAGGCGGGACAACTCTACGGCTATCGCGTGGCCGGACCGTGGGATCCTAAGCAGGGGTTCCGCTTTGATCGCGACAAACTCCTGCTCGATCCGTACGCGCGATGCGTGGCCGTACCCGGCAACTACAACCGCTTGGCGGCGGGCTTGCCGGGAGACAATATGGCCACGGCCATGAAGAACGTCGTGGTGGACTCGAGTTCCTACGACTGGGAAGGCGATGTGCCGCTGAAACATCCGTTCGTGCGGTCGATCATCTACGAAATGCACGTGCGAGGGTTTACGCGGCACCCCAATTCCGGTGTCGCTCCGGAGAAACGGGGGACCTACGCGGGCCTGATCGAAAAGATCCCGTACCTCCAAGATCTGGGCGTCACCGCCGTGGAATTGCTGCCGGTCTATCAGTTCGATGCGCAGGACTGCCCGCCTGGGCGGGTCAACTATTGGGGCTATGCGCCGGTGTCGTTCTTCGCGCCGCACCGAGCCTACAGTTCACGCCAGGAAACGCTCGGCCCCGTGGACGAGTTCCGCGATATGGTCAAGGCTCTGCATCAGGCGGGGATCGAGGTGATTCTGGACGTGGTCTACAACCACACGGCCGAAGGCAACCACACGGGGCCGACGCTCAGTCTGCGCGGCTTGGCGAATAACGTCTACTATATCCTCGACAGCGACAAGTCCCGCTACGTCAACTATACCGGCACGGGCAATACGCTGAACGCCAATCAACCGATCGTCCGGCGGCTGATTCTGGACAGTCTCCGCTATTGGGTGGAAGACATGCACGTGGACGGCTTCCGCTTTGATCTCGCGTCGATTCTATCCCGCGACGAGAAAGGGCGGCCACTGGAGAATCCGCCGGTGCTGTGGGACATCGAGTCCGATCCGGTGTTGGCCCACAGCAAGCTGATTGCCGAAGCCTGGGATGCGGCCGGCTTGTACCAGGTCGGCACCTTCATCGGCGACAGCTGGAAGGAATGGAACGGGAAGTTCCGCGACGACATCCGCGGTTTTCTCCGGGGCGACCGGGGCACCGTGGTCCATTTGCCGGCTCGGCTGCTGGCCAGCCCGGACCTGTACGGGCATGAGGAACGCGAACCGGAGCAGAGCATCGACTTCGTGACCTGTCACGACGGCTTCACCTTGAACGACCTGGTCTCGTACAACGTCAAACACAATGAAGCCAACGGGGAAGCAAACCGCGATGGCTACGACAACAATCTGAGCTGGAATTGCGGCGTGGAAGGTCCCACGGACGATCCCGATATCGAGCGGCTCCGCAATCGACAGGTGAAGAACTTCCTGGCCATCAATTTCCTCGGGCTAGGCGTGCCGATGCTGCTGATGGGCGACGAGGTGCGTCGCACCCAAGGCGGCAACAACAACGCCTATTGCCAGGACAACGAGAGCTGTTGGTTCGACTGGTCGCTACGGGAGCAGCACGGGGACATCCTGCGTTTCGTGAAACAGTTGATCGTGGGCCGTTTGCGGCGCGAGTTGGCCACGGACGATCACTTCATGACCCTCAACGAACTGTTGCGCCAATCGCGCATCCAGTGGCATGGGGTCCACCTGATGCAGCCCGACTGGGGCGAGGACAGCCACGCGCTGGCCGTGACCACCTGGAGTCTGCGCGGGCACCTGATGTTTCACGTCATGTTCAACGCCTATTGGGAGGCGTTGCAGTTCCAACTGCCGCCCGTCGCCGAAGGTCCGGAGCGCCGTTGGCGACGCTGGTTGGATACGTTTCTGGAATCCCCCCAGGACATTTGTTCGGAGACCCGTGCTCCGGTCATTGCCGACCTCACGTACCTCGTGCAGCCGCGTTCGGTGGTCGCGCTGTGGGCTCTGGTAGCCGAGGAAGCGGGGGCCGGCAACGGTGCGTCGCGCTCCAAATAGTGGGGTGGCATCACGCCGGGGCGGAATACCTGCCGCACGCGGCACTTGACGCTCCCGGCGATCGAGCTAATACATCTCGATCATCTGCTCACCGCCGTGGTCGGGGTTGCCCAAGAGACGTTGGCCAACAGGGTCCAACCCTGCGACCACGTGGTCGGCCGAGGAGAACAACGTCTTCAGCAGGCTAGGGCGAAGCTCCTGCCGAGCCGGTTTTGTCACACGGCTCGGCGGGAGCCTCGCCCTCCCGGCTTGGAGGGGCCTTACCGTCTTCCACCGCGATCAGCAGTCCGATGACCCAACCACTGGAGGCCGGCCAACGGGCCAGGATCAGGCCACCCAACAACAGCGAAATCACGCCACTGGCCAAGATGGCCTTCCAGTTCCTCACGCCGCGAATCGCCCACCCCAACGCCATCCGCGACATGCCCGTCGAGAGGATCGACAGGCCCAGCACCAGCGTCAGCACCAGCGACGCGTCCAGCGGTCGGAGGACCAGATACCCGCCGGCGATCAAGTACAGGACGCCGAGCGCCACCTGCAGCAGGAACCCGCTCCAGCGTCGGGCGGCCAACGCATGGGCCACCTCGCAACCGCCGCCCACCAACATCAGGCTGCCGTAGACCATGACGCCAGTCAGCGTGAGCGCAAAGCTCAGGCCCAGGGCCACCAACCCCAGCACGACCAGGCCGCTGCCCAGCGCCAGAAACCAGCCCCAGTTCTTTTCCAGCACTTGGAAATCAACCGATCGCAACGCCATGACAGCACTCTCCGGTGTGTTTGGATAAGCATTTCCCGAACAACCGTTTTGTAAACCGTCCTGAGCAGATTGGCAATCGGCCCTATCCTCTACCCCGGCAACAGTGGACTGGGGCTTCGCTTAGGCTCAGCCACCAGCCACCCTGCTGCTAGCGCCAAACGGTCTTTTGGCCCCTGCGCGTAAAGCATGAGGCTTAACGGTTCAGCAGAGACGGGGCGTAAGACAAGGGGTCAGACGTACAGATTTCAGTTTTCGCGGTCGTGTGCCCAAGCCTAGGGAAAGCCTTTTGCCCGCGAAAACTGAATTCTGTACGTCTGACCCCAGCCACCGGTCCGTCTCTGCGAAACCGTAAAACCCCATGCTTGACACCGACAACCCCGAACACCGTTTGGTGCTAGCACCAAACGGTCTCTTGGCTGATGGGTGTTCACTTTGAGATTCGATATTTATGCTTCCGTGGCCTGGATGGCAATCACGGAGGCAAGGTTGTGGCCAGCCGTTGTTTGTATTTCCTTCCCGCCTGTTGTATGCACCGCCTGCGGATCGGACAATAACGCGAGTTTCACAGGAGGACAACGTACCATGACCTTGGGTCGAAGACTGTTACTATGCGTCACCGTCGTACTGGCTGCAGCTTGGGGAGCCAGCGCGGACACGCAGTGCTGCCGGGCGGATGACAAGAGGCCGCACGCCTTGCAGGGCTACGGGCGGGTGAGTCTGGACGTGCCCGACACCGGCGAGGACCCGGCCGTTTTCCGGTGTGAAGACGACACGGCGGCGGATCGGCTGTTGAGCAAGTTGCTGGCCGACTTTGCGTGGGACCCGCTGACCGGCCCCCAGCCACAACTGCTGACCGACGGCGTCTCCGCTTGGAAGGTCGAACCGCACGGGTTCCTGTTGTTCGCCCGGCAGGGGTCGAAGATTCTCGCACTGAGTGGCGAATCGCCCGATGACCTTGATCGCCACAGGACCCGTTTGGGGCTCGATCTGCCGCGAGCCCAGTTCCAGGCCCAGCGACGCCATCCCCTGTCCTTGGACTTCTTCGATCTGCGCGCGGTGAGCATGTACTACTTGCCGCTGAACGTGCTCGACCTGGCCAAGGGACTGCAGCGCTACGACGCGGGGCCGCTGAGGCAAACCAGCAACTTCTGGCGCGCGTCGGGGTATGGACACAGTTTCTTCGGCCCGTACTTCGGTCTGGATGAGCTGGCCGACGGGGCTGAGCATTTCTTCCCGCATCAGTGGATGGTCCGGCAGGCGGTGGCCGACGACGTCGTGGTGATGAGCCACTTGGGCCAGTACGCCGCGCCGTGGTGGATGCGCAACCGCTTCCCCCGCGACATCGTCCAATGGGATCCCGCTGCGATCAGCGGCTGGAATGGGCTGGCGGCGATGGCCGGCACGCATCTGAGTCAACACGCTTCGAATGAGGCTTACGCCTATCCTCAGCGCTTCGCCCGGCAAGCCCTGGCATCGCTCCAGACAGCGGCCGGCGAGCACCTCGGCTGTATCCGCGAAGTGGCCGGTGGCCACCCTGGGGATGAGTTGGCCCTGCACCACGCCAGCACGGAGCTGATGGATTACGACGAGGCGGGCCAAACGGCCTTCCGCCGCTGGCTGCAAGAATCGCGAGGACTGGATCTCGCGTCGCTGGGACGCCGATGGTTCAACGACGCGAGTCGATACCGGTCGTGGGACGAGGTGACGTTGCCATCGCACTGCGAGTTCTTCGGCCGCTTCGGCGACGGCAGCCTGGACCTGCTGACCGAGTGGTCGTGGCGGCCCGACGCCCCGCAGGCGGAAGCGGAGGGCTGGGCCCGGCCCGACTACCGCGAAGACGAGGCCTGGACGCCCACCGAATTGGCCCCGTCGATGAAACAGTTGTTCCTGTTCGGCTCGAAGAGCGACGCGCAGTTGCGGCAGGGGAAGAGCACCGTGGCGTGGTTTCGCAAGGAGTTTGATCCCTCCGCGTGGCTGGCCCAGCAACCGGGCGGCGAAGTCTACGTCGTCGCGCAGGTCGGCGACCGGAAGAACGAGCCGGTCGAGGTGTTCCTCAACGGCAATTACCTGGGAGAAATCCGGCCACGGTCCGTGCAAACCGGGCCGGTGGCCTTCCGCGCGACGGGGTTGGTGAGTCCCGGCCGGAACGTCCTCTGCCTGAAAGTGAAACACGGCATTATCCGCGGGCCCGTGTTTCTCACCCGGCACGAGCCGCGGCGCTATCCGTATTTGGGCCCACAGCAAAACGCGCGCTGGGTTGATCTCCGCGACTGGACGGCCGAGAAACTTGTCCTGGGATGGAAACGGGGTGCAGGCACAGCGCGCCAAGCCGCGCCGGAAGTGCCGTTCCTGTTCTGCCCCGGCAGCAGTCTAGCGCTGTCGGATCAGTTCCTGGGGTTGAAGCGGGATTTGGGAATCCAGGCGATCCATTTCACGGGCGGCGGCTCCTCCTACATGCCGTGGTGGCCCGGACTCGGCTACGTCTGGGGCGCGTACGGCACCTCGGAGGAAGGCGGCACGATCACGGATCCCCGCGCGCTGGACAACGAGTTGGCGTGGATGCTGCTCAACGGGCAGGGACATCACAACTTCTACTACTCCGCAATCGATTACATGCGAGTCGAAGAACAGACTGGCTGGTTCTCCCGTAATCGCCGGCTGTTGGAGTTGATCGGCAAGGCGAGCTGGAGTCGGCCCGCAGTAGCCGTCTTCCGTTCGGCGCGCAGTGAACTCTACTTTCCCGACAGTGAATCCTTCAACGGAAGTGACCTGGGCCGCGGAGCCCTGCAGGCAGCCCATTACGCCAACGTGTACGTTACCGAAGCGGAGATTCGCGCGGGCTTGGTCCGCGATTATCCGGTCGTCATCGACGCCGGTAACACGGTGATCGACGATGCCACGCTCGGCGCCCTGGGCGACTACGTCCGCGCCGGCGGAACGTTGGTGGCCGTCGAGAATACGGGCCGGCAGACCCTGTTGGAGTCGGACACCTGGCCGATCTCGCGTCTGACGGGAATGCGCGTCCTGGGCACGAGGCAGAATACGCGGCTCGTGATCCCCGCCGATTCCAAGCACTGGCCGCAGCTGGCCGGCGCGGCGTTCCAAGGCGACGGCGTGGCGCTGGCAGCGGCGGAGGATGCGGGCCACGAACGAGCGCCCGAGATCCTCGCCTGTTGGAGCGATGGCACCGCGGCGGCCGCGCTCCGCCACCTGGGGCGGGGCCGCGTCGTAGTGCTCGGATCGTCGTTCTGGCGGAGCAGCACGGATCGCACGGGCGACGGTCGGCAGCTCGAGCACAGCCTGCCAAGCACGTTGCTGTCCGATCTCTTGACCGACCTCGGTGTCCAGCGCCAGGTCGACGCCAGCAGCGAGGACCTCTGGGTCCGGCGGCTGGTCACCAAGAATGGCCTGCAAGACTGGGTCGTCGCCTTCAACGCCGGGCGCGGCACGGTGGAAGACGTAAAAGTTCGCATGCCGTGGACCCAACGCCCGTCGCGAGTCGTCGATGTTGTGTCGGGAAAGGCGGTCGAGTTCCAGTGGGAGAGCGGCGAGATTCGGATCCCGGGTCTGACGCTCCCCCGCAGCGCGGTCCGCGTGCTGGCCGTGGACCATCCCCAGCCGTTGGCGGCTGTGGCGCATTGGTTCTCGGAGAAATGCCGCTACGAAGAGCGGGCACCGGACATCAAGCCCACGCCACACGCCGCCCCCCCGCCTGCCACGGCAATCGCGTTTCGCGAGTTTCAATTCCGCATGGGAGACAGCGATGCCCGGCAGAATCTCGCCTGGCTCGACGAGCCGACCGATCGCGCGCCGTGGCAGTCGCAGGGCTATGGTTTCTGGGACGAGCAAGGCCAGTCGGCCCACGGCGTCGGGCTCTATCGTAAGACGTTCCGGCAGCCCGACGCCTGGCGCGGACGTCGCGTGCTGTTGGCGTGCATGTCGTTCGACTACCCCGTCTTCCTCGAACGGGCAGACTTCTACATCAACGGACACGCGGCGGGGCAGTACCGCAGCCATGGCTGGACCAATTTCGACGTCCTGGATATCACCCCGCATCTGTTGCCCGGGGAGAATCGCCTCGCCGTGCGGGTGGAAGCCGAGCAGGTGCGGGGCGGCTACCTGGGCCAACTGGTCATCTATCCGCTGGAGAATCTGGAGAACGCCCGCGACCTGCGCGAAGGTTGGCGGCTGTATGAGGACAACCGGCATTTTCAGTCGGCGACGCTCCCGCTGAAGGCCGTCGGCCGCCACCTAGAAACCGACGTCGCCTTGCCTGCCGATTGGCAAGGCAAAGATGTGTACCTGGAGTTCGAGGTCGCCGACCGTTGGGTTGGCATCGTCGTGATCAACGGCCGCGTGATTGCTTATAACCAGTCGCTGCATCCGTATCCGAATATCATGCAAGTGAATCTGTATCCGTGGGCGAAGCCCGGGGAAGTCAATCGTCTTGAGCTCTGGCCGCGAACCCCAGAAGACACGTCCTCGCTGAACATGGTGGTCCATCGCGTGCGAATCGGCATGGTCGGCGACCGCCAGCAAAGTAGGTTGGGACTCCGTCCCGACCGGGTTGGGACTCCGTCCCAACCTACTCCTGTTGTGCGCGGGTCTCCAGAATCCGGGAGCCCCGCGCCGAGCAAAGGATCTGCGCCGAGCGCGACACCAGAGCCACCGCTCAAGTCGAGCCCACGCTTCCTGAATGGTGGCTTCGAGCAGTGGTTGCCGCTGTCGCCGGAGCGGCAACGGGAAGCGATGGTAAAGAACGTCGTCCTCTCGGCCGAGCACCTCGCCCCTGAGGGCTGGAGCCTCGGCCGCGAACTTGGCGGACAGAAGAACTTGACCGGAAAGATCACGCCCGACACTGCCGTCAAGCATTCCGGGCAATCCGCAGCCCGCCTGGAAAACGCTGATCCGCGCGACATCACCGTGTTACAGTATTCCACCGAGGGCAGCGAGGCCCGTGGCGAACCGACGATTCTTCCCAATCGCCGCTATGCGGTCCGCTGGTGGGTCAAAGGCGAGCGGGTCGAGAATGGTGACGCCGGCCCGATCCTCATGCTGAACGTCGTCAGCACCAACCAGGGCCAGACGTACCGGACCTTCTCCAGTGAGATCTCGCCGCTGCCGCAAGGGACTTTTGACTGGCAACAACGCCGCTTGACGTTTCTCACCGATGCCTACGCACGGTCGGCCGCGTTCAGTTTCCAACTGCGCTGGGCGACTGGCATCATCTGGTACGACGACGTGGAACTCGAAGACCTCGGGCCGGTCGTGCCCGTGGATACGTATTAGGTCGGAGCATAGACATGCGAACGTTCTTGAGAGTAGGTTGGGACTCTGTCCCGACCCGGTCGGGACAGAGTCCCAACATAGGCAGGTAATCGCAATCCGGTTCGGCCGCGAGCAGATCCCCGGTCAGGGCAAAGGAGCGAGCCCGGCTGCCGCCGCAGCTGTGCCGAAATTTGCAGCGACCGCACTTGCCTTCCAGCCGATTGGCATCGCAGAGCGATTGAAAGCTGGGGTGATGCTGATAGATATCCACCAGCGAGTCACGGGAAAAACGCCCGCACATTACCGGCAGGAAGCCGCTCGGATAAGAGACGAGGCGTGGCTTCCAGGAATCTGAATCTGTCACCTTGCGATTCGGAAGCCCATTCACCGGTGTGAAGACATTACCGTCTCTTTGCGCCCGTCAATGTAAGCTGTCACTCTAACAATACGAGCCATACGACACTTCCCGTTGAGCTTGCATGTGCTCGATGCAAAGCCGAATCGCAGCGTGTCCCCTTGCTCCAGTGTTAGAACGCCGATGTTGTCCGTTCCCCATCCAGCTTGCTCAAAGGCTGCGACTCCCCACAGATCAAGTTCAACCTGTAGGCTGTTTGCACCCTCCGGCCATCGCGGATGCGGCGTTTCAGGAAAGGTCGGAAGCTCAATTCGAAGCTGAACCAGTGGACCGTCTCGATGGAGGCAAATGCCGTGTATCTCCACCGGATTATCCGCAGGCTCGGCCTTGAAGAGTTCTGTGATCGCACGAGGGTTTTCGCAGAACTGATACCACATGTTTTCCTGCCATTTCAGGCGGTATGACGAATTGCGATCTATCCGGCTGTACTCGGCCGGATAGATCGGGCGTCGAACTGAGCCGACTTCGCAAGGATGCTTCTCTGCGCATTCAACGTCCCGCGAAGTCTTCCGGTGCAGTATACCCTCACGGCAAGTTCATCGCGTCCCGGTAGTCCGCATCATCGAACGTCCAGCTGAACGGGGCCTTCTGGAACGCGAAGTGAAAACGCCACAGCCAGCGGTTACCGAAGTCGTCGAGTTTGTCGGAAGCGAACTCAGCGCTGGTTTCTTCGAGTAGGTCGATCTGGTAATCGCGAAGCCTCACCGTGGCAGTTTCTGGCACATGATCAGGTTCCTTGACAAGCGAGGATGTAAACGGCTATTGTCTGGAGACTGTCTGACCACGACGACAGCGGACAAGAATCCAAGCAGGTCGGATTCCGAGGGACTCGCGAAGGAGCGCGTTCCGCGAGACTGCTTGCGGTTAAGGTGGCGAGCCCTCGTCGAGCGGATGGACCGCAGCGGAGGTCCTCAGGCGGTTCGGGCTTGACTGGAAGGGGTAGTTTCTCCGGGTGCCGCGCCGCCCGGTCATCCGTGTCGTCGGCGGAGGACTTTGCGTTGGACATGGCGTTGCTCGAAGCCCACCTCGTCTACTGCGAGTCTCGGATCCTACTTGACCGCGGACGATACGGGTCTTGGCGGGACGTCCAGAACGCCCACGAGGACTACAAGACGTCGCTCGGGCCTTGGTCGGAGGAAGAGATCGTCGGATTCCTTGAGGGCGACTGGGGGCCAGATGACTCGCGCTGGCCGTTCACCCGACAGGCCATCGTCGACTTCTTCCAATCGGGGACGCAGTTCTTGGTGTGCGAATAGCTCTGCCTGAATCTTGATGACACGCGGTCCGAGGACGCTGAAATCGGCGGGCTGCACGGTGGAGCCCCGCACCCCAATTACGGCCACATGCTCCAGGCCGGGCGTTGTCGTGGACGCGACCACGCGAACGAGCTTCTCTCCCCCCGGCTCCAGACGATTCAGTTCGCCGTCGACGGGGAACAGCGGCGTAATTCCAAAACCACAATCCAGATATAGGAGGGTTACATCCAGGGGAAAACGCTGCGGGTTCCGGATCCGAATGTCTACGCGATCGCCGGCGTGGAAGGTTGGCAATCCCGCCTCGAAGTGGACCGGCTGGCCTTCGCGATCGGCCTGATCGCGCGAACGCCGCAATTCCAATTCCACGCGGAGAGCGCCGCTGCCGTGGGAGGTCTCGTCCGATCCCGCGGCCAAGCGTTTGAGATTCTCGAAGCGGGCAATCTGCTGGAGCCGGTCGCGGAGCCAATCGGACAAGGGAGCCGACAGGGGCGCCGGGCCAAACGGCGCCGGCAGGCGACCGTCGGTTTCCGCCACCGGCACTCCGGTGGCGGGCACGACATAGACGCAGTTGGCGTCGCCCTGGACAAACCAATCGACGGGTGCGGGTGCCGTGGCGAGGCAAAACAACGCTTCCGGTGTGCTGACCGCGCTACTTAACTCCTCCCGGAGTCGACGACCCACGGCCGCCGCCACCGGCTGACCGACAAAATCGACCGGGGCCACGCCGACACGAAGCCGCAGTTCCCCGTAGTCAACCAACGCCAACTCGCAAACACCGCCGTCGGGCAGTCGTGCGGTGTCGGCTGGCAGTCCGTCGTAGGCCGCCGGCGCGACGGTCGCGTCCAGACGCCGGCATTCGGTAATCCGGACATAACCCAGCGGCTGCTTGGGGCGGGGTTGGCCCGGCGGCGGATAGACGGCCAGCAAGCTGTGCGGCGTTAGGCCCTGCAACAAGCCGGCATTGATGCGCAGGGGTTCGTCCTCTGCCTGGAGTACCGTTCGCGATCGACCGGGCCAGTTGCGGGTGCCTAGCACCTCGCGTTGCCTGGAGGAGCTCCGGTCCCGACTCAGTACGCACTTTGAATACTACGAAGGGTTTGCCTTCGCGCACCAGGAGTGACAACTCGGGGGGGACATCCCAGTATTCCGAGAATAACCTACGTCAGGCCCCGGATCGAATTTTGCGGGATCGATCCAGGGACGCGGTCACGTGTAGCGTCTGGTTCGGTCTCTCACTGCGCCCTGCCGCTAACTTCGGTCACCGCACAAGCTAATCCTTCCTAAGTTATTCCCGATTTTCGTCGTTTCGGATGGCCTGCGTCGACGTCGCATAGACAGAGACTTCGATGGCGATACCCAACGCTGCGCATAGCTGGATCAACGAACAAGGAAATCGGTTGTATTGCCCTACACTGGTCAACGGGAAGTCCCAGCTGAAATCCAAACAGAGGTTCTCCGCACCCGGCAGCGAGCGGACTTCCAGGATGGAGTCTAAGTTGTCAGAGAGGAACTCCAAGTCTACGACCGCCAGCGACAGGAGGATGATCGCGGTCGAATCCCATTGTGACTTCACGCTGATTTCGCACAAGGGGGGCGGAAGAAGACCGCTGACCGGGTTCCGTTCCAGTTGGACCAAGGGGACCGGATTCGTACTCGCATGGAGGCCGATCTTCAGCATCTTGACGAGGGCAAGTTGAAGGGAGCCGAGGGTACCGTCTGGTACGTCGCACGCCCGACAGGCGACACGGTGCTCTTCAAGTGCAAGCCGGAGTCCGTCGAGGCAGTCCACTGGGCAGTCGGGATCAATAAGGCAGCCGTCATGGCTACCTGCTGGAGCGTCTTCGAGACACAGGACACCCTCACCTACGCAACGCTTGAGCCGCTCCTCCTCGAGGAGTACAGCGCCGACGAAATCAGCCGCTTTCGCCCATACATCGACGCCTGCATGGCTGATGTCAACAAGCAGTTGGCATACCGGAATCGCGTCCTTGCAGCCTACCGCGCTCTCGGTCTCACTCTCGATCAGGACAATGCGTCCGTCATGCGAGCACTGTCGAAGACCTTTCACCGATCCGAGATGAAACGCGTCTTCGCCATCCTCAAGCTCTACGCCTGACCACCCATTGTGACTACTCCTGGAACGCGTCTACGGGCCCGTCTCGGGCCGACCAAACACCGGCTTGGACGACAAGAACACGCCGGTCACCGTGGCCCGGCTCACCAGCTTGACCATGGCCGCGATCGCCGGCTTGTAGTAGTCCGATGCGTCGCTTTCGTCCCAGATGGCCGACGCGGTCACGCCCCGCTCGTCGCTCGTCACCAGTCCGCCGAACTGCTCGATGAACTTCCTGCAGGCGCTGCAAGTGTGGTACTGACGATCATCGGCCGGGATGCACGTCAAGCAAGCTTCGAACAGTCGTTCGGCGTTCGTCGTGAACAGCGGCGACTTCTGGCAATTCGCCAGAAATCTTGCGTTGCTGCGGGCGCGAAACTCAGCATACTCCGCATTCCCGCGGTTTTCGACTACAGTCTGAAGTGCTTTGGTGTCCCTGTGGCAATTCCTTCCATTTGATCTTCGACCCGTTATACCACGGCCGTCAGTCTAGCCTCGCCGGAGGCGTTATCGAACGGGGGCCGGGAAATCGCGGAAACACCCATACCGCCAGCCCGGATCGACCTACGTGGCCGGCGCTTGCGGGCGGGCGGGGCGGGGCTTAGAATGCCCGTCCGAAGCCGGGGTTGTTGCACGGGACACAGGCGAGCAAATCCAGCATGGCGGCGGAGTCTGCCGAAACCAATACTCGCATTTCTCAAGTGCTCGCGGTTATTCACCACCGCCCACTCGAATCGAGGCGTTGGGGGGAGCAAGATCAATCGACCTGAGGGGACGTTATGACGAAGCAGCAGAATTTGCGAGCGGGCAGTCACCCTCTGCGCAGGTGGCTCGTCGGTGCTGCATTCCTGGCGGTGGTGGCGGCTGTCGTGGCCGGCGTTCTGTATCTCAACCGGACACCACCGCGTCGTCCCGAGGCTCCACCGGCTACAGCCGCAGTCCCGTCGGCGGGCGCCGGAGTTTCGCCGACCAGTCCCACCGGTGCTCAGCCCCCCGATCTGACGCTGGGCTACCTGCCGGAGTTTGTCCACGTGCCGCCGCACCTTCGGCGGCTACCGACCGAGCGCATGGGACCCGATCCGGCGACCGGAGTGCTGGCGGTGCTGGGCGAACTGCTGGTGAGCCTCCGCGACGGAAAGACGGAGGACGACCTGCGGCGCGAGATCACCGCGGCGGGACTGGCGGTCGAGGTAGTGGGCGCCATCCCCGACTTCGGCCTGGTGCAGGTCGACGTGGCCCGGCTGGACACGGTGGCGGCTCAGGCGGCTCTCGAGAAACTCCCCTCCGTGGCCGCGACGCATCTCAACGCCATCCAGTTCCCCCAGCGTGATTTCAATGACCCGCTGCTGGCCGACGCTCAGAAATCGTGGGGCCTGCGCGCCATTCACGCGCCGGAGGCCTGGGAGCGCACGCGGGGCGAAGGGGCGACCGCGGCGATCGTCGACGACGGCTGCGACCCGACACACCCTGATCTCCAGAGTCATCTGGCCGCCGTACTGTCTTTCGCGCCGGGCGACCGGCAGGACACCGCGTTCCCCGACGCGGCGGAGCACGGGACGCATGTGATGGGTACCATCGGCGCCATCGCGGGAAACAACGAAGGGACGGCCGGTGTGGCGCCGGAGGCGCGTCTGATCTCGGTCCAGGTCTTCTACCGCCACCACGACCCGGCGACCGGCGAGGTGGACCTTGGTCCGACCCTCGGGGACGTCGCGGGGGGCATCAACGAGGCGATCGCCCAAGGCGCGCAGGTGATCAATCTTTCGCTCGGACCGCAGTACAAAGAGAAATACGGGAAGGCACTCCAGGATCCCGCCCGTCGGGACGCGACGGTTCGTCAGATCCTGGCCCAACGGGACCGCATCCGGCAGTTCTACGACGTGGTGCTGTTGAAGGTTGCGGCCCGGGGGGTGATCTGTGTCGTGGCCGCGGGCAATGACCGGCTGCCCGCCAATTGGTCGCCGCTCTGCGCTTCGCCCTTGACCCTCGGCGTGGGGGCCGTGGGACCCAACGACAGTGAGACCACCTTCTCGAACTACGAAGATCTGGACTACCAGGATGGGACCGGCCATCGCTCGGTGACCTTATGTGCCCCGGGCAAGGACATCTGGTCCACGCGGCCGGTCTGGTCCAAGGCATCTTACGGGCCAGAGAGTGGCACGTCGATGGCCGCGCCCCACGTGACGGGCGCGGTGGCGTTGCTGAAATCGATCGCGCCATCGTCGACGCTGACGGACGTGCGCGAGGTACTGGTCAGGACCGCCCGTCCGATCAACATGCAACGCGACATCGGCCCCCTGCTGGACGTCAACGCCGCCGTGGAGGAGATGCTCCGGCGGCGCGACGCGGGAGAGCTGTTGCCGCCGGCGCCGCCGGACCCGCCTGAGGACGAGCAGCTTCTTCCGCCCGGCTTTGTTTGGCCGCCCCAGCCTCCCCTGATCGTGATTCAGTTGGGTCCGCAGCGCGGCGGCTGGCTGGGCCGTCTCATCCGCTTTCTGATCGATCGTTTCCTCCGCACGGCACGGCCCCTCGATGGCGGACAATTCGACGAGTGGGGACGGTGGATTTTGTGGCCGCGGTGGGTGACGCAAGGACCGCCGCCCGACGCGCGCGGACGGGACCGCTTCCGGTACGTGTGGGACAATCGCGCCCGGTTGGCCACCACCACGAACGGCTCCTTGGAACGCTGGCTGATCGACCAACTGCAGGCGGCCGTGCGGGACGCGGAGCAGACGCGTGGAAAGAACCCCCTGCCGAAACCTGGGGACAGTCCACCGTCCTCCAAGACGCCTCTCGATGCAAAGCCGAAGCACGCGCTGATCCAGGTGCCGAACGTCGTCGGGCAGACGGGTGCGGAGGCGCGCCAGGCCATTGCCTCCGGCGGGCTCGTGCCGAAATTTCAGGTGGGCAACCCGGCTCCCGCGGCGGAACAGGCCGGGCGGGTCTACAGTCAGGAGCCGGCCGCCGGAACGGAAGTTGCCGAACAAGCGGCCGTGCGGGTGATGGTGTACGGCGAGCCGGAGAAACATAGGATTCGCGTGCCGGACGTCGCCGGGATGGACGAAGCGACTGCTCGCCTGGCGATTTCCAATGCCAAGCTTGTGCCGCAAGTCGCCAAGGGCAAGCTGGCGTTCACGGCGGCCCAGGCCTCCCAGGTCTACAGTCAGGAGCCAGCCGCGGGAAGCGAAGTCGCCGAGCAAACAACCGTGCACGTCATGATCTATGGCAAGCCGGAAAAACACACGATCAAGGTGCCGGACGTCGTCCGGATGGACTATATGGCCGCCCGCCAAGTAATTTCCGGCGCCAAACTCGTGCCGCAAGTCGCCAAGGGCAAGCCGGCGCCCACGGCGGCCCAGGCCTCGCGGGTCTATAGTCAGGAGCCGGCCGCGGGAAGCGAAGTCGCCGAGCAAGCGACTGTGCACGTCATGATCTATGGCGATCCGGAAAAACACACGATCAAGGTGCCCGACGTCATCGGACGCACCGCGCTGGAAGCGCGGCAGATGCTTACCGCGGCCAAGCTGCTGTCGCAATTCCAGGGCGGTAACCCGGCCCGGACGGCGGAGCAGGCGTTCCAGATCTACCGCCAAGAACCGGCTGCCGGAACGGAAGTCGACGCCCAGACGACGGTGCGGGTGACGCTCTATGGTCAGCCGGAGAAGCCCGCGATCAAAGTGCCGGACGTGAACGGCCGCACCGCAGCGGAGGCGCGGCAGGCAATTACTGCCGCAACGCTCCAGCCGAAGTTCCAACTCGGCAAGGCGGCGCCCACGGCGGCGCAGGCTGAGCGGGTCTATCGTCAACAACCGGCGGCAGGTAGCCAAGTCGAAGCACAAACGATTGTGCAGATGACAATCTATGGTGGGCCGGAAAAGAGCACCGTCCGCGTGCCAGACGTGATGGGCTGGAAATGCGTTGAGGCACAGAAGGCGATCAAGGACGCCAAGCTGGCGCCGCTGCTCGAAGCGGTCCTCGTGGCCCCCACGCCCGACAAGGTGTCCCGCGTCTATCGTCAGCGCCCGGCCGCCGGTAGCCTTGTCGAGGAGGGCGCGACCATCTGGGTGACGGTCTATGACAAGCCCCCCAAGCCCCCGCTGACGATGACCGGCAACTGGAAGTGCGAGTGCGGCGGCACATGGCATCTCCAGCAGAACGGGCGCGACGTCACCGGCCACCACGACCACGAGGACAACCGACGCAGCCACTCCGTTACCGCCGCCACCTTCGATGGCAAGACCTTTCGATTCTCCTGGCAAAGAAAAGACGGCCACGGGGGAACGGGCGAGGCGGCTCCCGCGAACGAGGCCGGCACGCGGTTCAACTTCTACATGCGTGACAACACAAATGGCAAGGACTGGAAGGGAACGATGGAGCGGTCGAAGGACTGAGAAGGACGTGTTTCAACCATGTTGACGCCTAACCGTGTCCCACTCGTTACCCTGCTCGCCCTGGCGGTCATCCCTCCCCTGGGAGCCGCCGAACTCACGGGGCAGGTTGAAAGCGTTACGGGCGCCACCATCACGATCCGCATCGAAGCCGACTCTCGCCCCAACCCGGGCGACCGCGTGGAAGTCTTCTTCGAAATTCCGGGCCTGAACGAGTTGGCGAAAGTGGCCACCGGCACGGTCACCGCGGTTCGCGGCAAAAGCGTTGAGGCGAAGATCGAGAAGTCCACGAGCAAGGTCGCTGCACGCCAACTCGTGAAGGTCTTTGCCACGCCATCGGGTTCAGACACGCTCCCCTCCGTTCCCGCCACGGGAGCCGACGGCAAGAGCATCACCAACTCCATCGGCATGCAACTGACGCTGGTCCCCGCCGGCGAGTTCCTGATGGGCGCGCCGGAGCACGAGAACGAGACCACGAATTACGAACGCCCTCAACATCGCGTGCGGATTACGAAGGCATTTTACCTGGGTGTGCACGAAGTGACGCAGGCGGAATTTGAGCGGCTAAGGGGGACGAATCCCAGCAAGTTCAAGCCGGTGGCGGGGCAGGACGCAGGCCGTCTCCCGGTGGAGCAGGTATCGTGGGACGACGCGGGCGACTTCTGCCGCAAACTGTCGCGGTTGCCTGCGGAAACAGCGGCGGGCCGGGTGTATTGTCTGCCCACCGAGGCACAGTGGGAATACGCTTGTCGGGCAGGCACAACCACACCCTTCAACCTTGGCTTGAGCCTTAACGGCACGGACGCAAACATCAATGGAAGTTTCCCTTACGGCACGGAGCAGAAAGGACCCAACTTGCAACGCACGACAACGGTTGGTTCCTACCGCCCCAATGCCTTTGGGTTGTACGACATGCACGGGAATGTGCGGGAATGGTGCGCGGACTGGTGCGTGGCGGGGTATGATGCGACTTCTCCGGTAAGCGACCCTTCGGGGCCGTCCTCAGGTTCGTACCGCGTGGTACGTGGCGGCAGTTGGCTCAACGCAGCTAAGTACTGTCGGTCCGCCTCCCGCACAGGCCACAAACCCAAGGACCGCCTCAATTACATGGGATTCCGTGTCTGCTTTGTTCCGGCGAAGGACTAGCGCGAGCGAAGGGTGGATCATGTCGTTCGACAGCCCTCCGCGAAGTTCGATGTCTGGCGTACGCAATGCGGGGCATGGCCAGCGAGACCAGGAGCACTTGTAATGCCGACGCGTAACCATTTCTTCCTCGCGACAATGTTCGCCCTAATCGCCTTCCGTCCGCTGGAAGCCGCCGAACTGAAGGGGAAGGTGGAGAGCGTGAAAGACGCCACGATCACGATCCGCCTCGAATCCGACGTTCGCCCCAACCTGGGCGAACGCGTGGAGGTCTTCTTCGAGGTGCCGGGCCTGAACGAGTTGGCGAAAGTAGCCACGGGCACAGTCATCGCGGTCGGAGGCGGCATCGTGGAGGCGAAGATCGAGAAGTCCACGGGCACGGTCACGCCAGGCCAGATCGCGAAAATCTCCGCCGCACAAGCGCGTCCCAAGCCAACTGCCAAGACACCGCTAGACAAGACCCTGACCAACTCCATCGGCATGAAGCTGACCGTGATCCCCGCGGGCGATTTCTTGATGGGCAGCAGTGCTTCGGTTGAGGAGTCGATGAAGGCCTTCCAGCCGTATGCGCCCGTGGCGGAATCGTTCGAACGTGAACAACCCCAGCACGCGGTACGAATCAGCAAGCCGTTCTACCTGGGAACGTACGAGGTGACGCTCGGCCAGTTCCGGCAATTCGTCGAGGCCATCGACTATAAGACCGAAGCCGAGAAGAACGGCATAGGCGGCTTCGGAACAGATGAGCAGGGCAAGTGGCTGCAGCGCCCGGAATTCACCTGGCGCCAGCCAGGATTCCCGCAAACCGACGAGCATCCCGTGGTCAATGTCAGCTGGAACGACGCAGTCGCCTTCTGCCGCTGGCTCAGCGGCAAGGAGAACCAGGTCTATCGGCTGCCTACCGAGGCCGAATGGGAATACGCCTGCCGCGCGGGAACAACGACGCGCTACCATAACGGCGATGATCCGGAAGCGTTGCCCGAGGTGGGCAATATCGCGGACGCCGCCATCAAGCAGAAGTTCTCCGGATGGAAGGACGCGATCAAGGCCAACGATGGTTGCGTCTTCACCGCCCCCGTCGGGAAGTTCCGGCCGAATGCGTTCGGCTTGTATGACATGCACGGAAATGCCTTCGAGTGGTGCGCTGATTGGTTCGACTCACGCTACTATGCGAAATCCCCCGCAACCGATCCAGCTGGCCCAGCATCAGGCATGATGCGTGTGATTCGGGGTGGCTGCTGGAGCTTCAAGCCGTTCGGTTCCTGCTCAACTAGCCGCCTGGGGAACCCGCCCGACTCCCAGGCCAGCCGCGTCGGTTTCCGTGTCGCCAGGAGTGATTGAGAACGGTGCGCCAACCAAGGAGAAGGAAGGGACGGTCTACTGCCAGCCGCCACGGAGCGTTCTCCGGCGCGGGGTTCCTCCCCAACTGTGACTTCGCGGACGGTCGGGAAGTACACGATGCACCTGAATACCGCCCGGAAGCCGACCGCGTTGTGCCGGCCAGACGACCGCATCGTCCTGCTGGCCGAGCCCGCGACGATGGAACCGGTGCTCCGCCGCGAACGATCGGCGGACCCGCCCGCGCTGCGGCCCTTGGCGGCCAAGGCGGACTACTCTCAGATGCTCTTGGCTGTCATCCCGTTCAATGCTGCCAGCCGCGCCTGGAGCCTCGAGACGAAGAACTGCCAAGCGGTCCGCATCACGGCGGACGTGCAGGCGGACATCGCCATCGCGCTCGAATTCTTGTTTCTCGAACCGCAGGACGGTCAGTCCATGCAAAGGTTGGCAGCGATTCTGGCACAAGTCCCGGCGGATGCCGGCGACGAAAGTTGGCTACCAAGCTTCTTTTCCGGAGCCAAGTCCACCCTGACTGGCAACGTGCTGACGGTCGCGTTCTCCTTGACGCCCGAACGGTTCCTGCGCGAAGTCGCGCGACTGCAAAACCAGAAGAAACCCGAGCCGAAGCCGCCCGCCTCAGGCCCTGAATCCAAGCCGTCGAGGCCCTAGCGCCGGTCACCACGGAGTAGCAAGACGCCTTGCGGGTGGACGTTGATCCGGAGAAACTCAGGATTCGAAAGGCGAAGAGCAGCACCCCACCCGCAGGAGATTGACCGTATGCAGGACTCCATGACCCCGATTCGAAACCACCGGCTTCGGGCCGTCGTATTCTTGACGAGCCTCTGGCACCCCAGGCGGATCTTGTTCGGACTGTGTCTGCTGCTCTGCGCGCGGGAGGTCGGCGCTACACCGCCCGGACAGTATCGGTTGCTGCTGCGCCCCGGCCAGATCACAGCGGATGCCCCCGGCGTGGACTTCTCGGGTCTCGCGGACGAGCAATTCGACGTCGGCGATCCGCCGGCGGGCCAGCCCTCGACGGGGTGGAAGACTACCGCGGGTCATAAGCAGCCGTTCCCGATCCGCGCCGTCATCGATCTCGGCGCCGAGACGCCGCTCGCCACGCTCTGGATCTACGACGCCAACAACACCGGCGACGTGGTCATTCACGCGGGCCGGCCCGAGGCCTGGAAGGCGGTGGCGACCTACGACTGCAAACGCTACAAAGCCTGGGCCGCGATCCCGCTGGACACCGTCGCCCGCTACCTGATGCTGGAGATCAAGTCGGCGGGCGCGATCTTCAACGAGATCGCCCTGGATGCGTACTCCCCGCGCGGCTGGGAGGCAGTCCAACAGGCGCAGGCCGAGGCGGAGCGCACGGCGGCCGAGCGCCAGGCCGCGCTGAAGCTCGCGCGCGAGGAGGCCCTGAAACGGCCGCTCACCGAACTGGCGCCGTTCGGCACGCTGTCGCTGGTGGACGAGGTAGTGTGCGGCGCGGCGGATCCGGGACATGACATGCGGAGCAGTCCCGCGGGCGCCACGCGCGTCGAGACCGTCTTGGGGAACCCCTGCCGCGTGCTGGCGCCTGCCAAAGACGAGTGCGCGCACCTGACCTTCCGGCTCGGCCGGCGCAAGCTGCTGCGGCCCCACGCCGCCTACGTGCTGGCGGTGGAGTATCCCGAAGATGCGCCGCGCAGCATGGTGGTGATCAATACGGGCAACGAGACCTCGCGCGGGTTCCACACGGGCCTGGCCTTGGGCGATGCCTTGCATCCGAAATACGTCGACAACTTCGTGGAGTCGCTGAACGTGCCGCTCTCCGGCCGCTGGGAGACTTGGACGATGCTCTTCCGGCTGCACGACCGGTTTCCGGAGTTGGGTCTGGCGCGCGGTACCTCCCGCCCGCGTTCGCTGACGCCCGAAGATGGATTCGACGTGACCATCGCGCAGTTCTCGGCCAAGAACATCGCCCTGTCGCAGGGCGCGGCGGTCGGACACATTCGCCTGTACGAGGTCGTGGATCCGGACAAGCTGGCGCTGCAGGTCAATTTCCCGCCCGAGGGCTTGCCGCGCCGCCGCCTGTTCTGGCGCGAGGAGATGGCGGACGGCGTGATCGAGGGCAAGAATGCGACGGACCGGGGGCTGGAGAATCCGCTGGACTGGTACCGCCACAAGGCCGAGCTGATGCGGTTCCTCGGCATGAATACCTACACCAAGGACCTACTGGAGTTCGGCGCGTGCCAGCACTGGGACTCGTCGGAATACGGCGGCAACAAGTGGGTCTACTATAACGCGGACAACAAGGACCTGTGGCGGAAGATCGTGGAGCTGATGGGGCAGTTCGGTTTCGACATCCTGCCCTACTACGAGTACAGCGGCAGCAAGGGCCAGGAGGGTCTCGGCCCTCAGCGTCGCGCCAAACCATTGACGCGCGACGACGCCTTCACCCACATCCCATGGATCGAATCAGCCAACGCGGACATCACGGATCCCGACACCTACGCCGATTTCAGGAAGATGCTCGACCTGACCGTGATCAACCTGCAAGACAAGGCGCGGTTTGCGGGCATCTGGCTCCGGCCGCGTTCGCAACTGCCCGTCGGTTTCGGCCCCGAGGCGCTCAAGCGGTTCGCCGCCGAGGCGAACAAGCAGGTCGCCGTGACGCGCGATCAGTTGAAGGCAGACCAGACGCTCTACGCACGCTACCTGGCGTGGTGGTACACCAAGCGTCGCGACTTTCTGGCGGCGATGCGCGATTACCTGCGCGAGAAAGGTGTCCAGGACGCCGTCGTGCTTTTCACCGGCTGCGCGGGCGAGCCGGGGCGCGGCTTCGGCGATTTCCAACCGCGGTTCTTCACCGACTCGCCAGACGTGTGGCAACCGATTCTGGCGCGAGAGGAGCACAAGCCGCCGCTGGAACGCAAGTGGCAGTTCTGGACCCCGGCGCAGGTCGTCGAGCAAGAGCTGTACCTCAAGGCGTTGCTGGCGCCGGGCGCAAACTGGGGCGGCTGGGAGATCCAGCACGCCAATCCGGCCGACGACCCGCAGACCTACCAGAACGTAGAGGGCGTACTGCTGTCGCACGCTTTCAACCGGCTGTTCACCGTCAACTCGCCGAAGACGTTGGAGCTGTTCCGCGCGCCAGCGGGACTGGCGCTCGTGCGGCACCACACGCTCAACGAGAACATGATGTTCGACGCGGCGGACAAAGAGCAGCTCGGCTACTTCGTGGCGGACGTCGAGCGCGCGGGGGCGGCCTGCATGCAGGCCGAAGCGGTAGCCGTCGCCAACGGCGATCCGACCCTGATCGGCTACCTCTGCGGCAGCAACTTCGGGCGCGGCTTCCCACAGGCCGTGCGCGACTTCAACGCCAATTTCCTCGCGCTGCCGGCCTTGCCCAGTCGTCGCCTGGAAGAGGCCAGCAGCGATCCGACCGTGGTCGTGCGTACCATCGATACAGACAAACACGGCACCTACGTGGCGGTCGTGAACACGGCGTGGACGCAGCGCCAACGGGTGCAGATCAAGCTGCCGGGCAGCGGCCCAGTGACGGCGCTGGCTGCCGGCAAGACGCTCACGCGGAACGGCGGCAGCATCACGCTCGACTTGCGTCCCTATCAGTTGATCGCCCTCCGCGTGGCCGCACCGTGAGGGCTGAAGGGCGACGACTCGCCGCAATGATCCGTGGCCAAGTAGAAACGGTCAGGTTAGCCACTTGGGACGATAGTTATTGTGGATCCAGCGGTCGGCCTCCGGCGCGCCGGGGACCTGCATGCGGGCGCTGTCCCACTCGATGGGTCGACCCAAGCGCAGCGCCAGGGTGCCCGGCAAGTAGGCCTCGGCAACGCGGGCTCCCACCTGGAAGTCGTTGTAGGTCGGCCGACCGCCCTTGCACGCGTCGAACCACTCTTGCATATGATTATCGTGGGTCAGACGCGGCACGCTGAGCGGCAGGTCCTGGACGGCTTCGTGATTCAACACGCCGCGCCATTGCTTGTCGCCGTCAAGTTTCATGATGCCGGCCACACCCCAGCCATCGGCGTACAGCTGTCCCCGCTGCCCGACGAACAGACAGCCCGTGTTCGGCAGTTGTCCACGAACGCTCTTCACGCTGTCGGTGATTTCGGTGGGCGGATACTTGCCGCCATCACCCCACCACAGCGTGACCGGCGCCAGGCCGTCGCGCGCGGCGTACTCGAAACGAAAGCACCCTTGAGAAACGTAAGTCTCCCTGACGGTTTCGGCGGTCTCGGCGGTGACGCGGACCGGCGGGTTCAGTTTCAGCGCGCGGACCGGCAATTGGAACGTATGCGCGCCTTGGCCGGACAACATGCCGTTGCACATGTCGAGCCAATTCTGGGCCGCGATGCAACCCGGCAGATAGACCCCGGCCTTGAACGGCCGCCACGGACACGGCCCCAGCCAGAAGTCCCAGTTCAGCCCTTCGGGAAGCGAATCTTCGCCGGCCGGACGATCGTGACTGGGGGGAAACTTGCCGCAGTAGTCCGACCACAGGTAGACCCGTTCGATCGGGCCGAGCAGTCCCGCCTGAATGATCTCCACGCTGCGGCGGAAGGCCTTGCTGCTCACGCCCTGGGTACCCAACTGCGTGGCGACTTTGCACCGCGGCGTCAACTCCAGCAGTTCGCGCGCCTCGGCGATCGTGCGTACGAGCGGTTTCTCGCAGTAGACGTGCTTGCCGGCCTGCATCGCCCGCACCGAGATCGGTGCATGCCAGCGAGCGCCGATGGCGAGCACCACGGCATCGAGCGATTTCTCCGCATCCAGCAGCTTCCGATAGTCCTCGTAGAACCGGGCCTGCTCCACGGCCCGGTTGCCGCCCTCGACGGTCCCGGCGAGGGTCTGGCGCAGACTGGCGAATTGCCGCTGATCGACGTCGCAGAACGCCACCAGGTTTTCGCCCTGGCGGAGGATCTCCGTCATCAGCGCTCGGCTACGCCCGCCCGTTCCCACGGCAGCCACGTTCAGCCGCTGGCTGGGCGCCTGGGCGCCGAACAGTCGCGACGGGAGGACCAGGGGCGCGGCAAGCGCCCCAGCACCAGCTGCGACGGCCGTCGTCAGCAACTTCCGCCGGGTCACTCGCGCCGTACCGAGCCGAGGAGATCTGCGGATGGTGTCACGTGTGAAACGAGGCATTTTCCCTGCTCCTGTGAGGAAGACCTGAAGACGCACCAGCATGGTCAACTTACGTTGGCTCAGCGTGGCCTGCAAGCCGGTATTCATGTACGACGGCTCTCCGAGGCCGTCGCGTCTTCTGATTCCCCCACGCCCTCCCGTTGCCACGACAAATCATTTCGTGTGAAATGTACCCGAGACCCTGCGACGCCCCTTTCGGCCGAATACGGCGGTCTCGAAGAGTCGTGAAGGAATTGGTGTACGCCGGCCCTCCGAGGCCGTCGAGACTGGGACTTCGAGGGTTCCCGACGGCCTCGGAGGGTCGTCGTACAGGCTGAAGTCAGTTCTGGGATGGACTCTCATTTCGGCGCGATCAACAAAAACATTGGGGGTAAACGATGAACCGATTCTTGCTCTGGAGTGTGGCCCGCGTAACGCTGACACTGGCCATCGTAGCGCTCGTTGCGGGACTGGCCTTCCCATGTTCGACAGCCGTGATCGCAGCCGACGTGCTGGCCGAGTTCCAGGACCCGCCGCGCGAATTCTCGGTCATGCCGTTCTGGTTCTGGAACGACAACTTGCAGGACGAGGAGATCGTGCGCCAGATTGCCGACTTTGAGGCCCACGGTGTGTACGGCTTCGTCATCCATCCCCGGATCGGCTTGCCACGCGACATCAGTTGGCTTTCGCCGCGCATGATCCGGGCCATGCACGTGGCCGTCGACGAAGCGGTCCGGCGCCGGATGGTCGTCGTCCTGTACGATGAAGGCATGTACCCGTCTGGTTCGTCGGCCGGGCAGGTTGTGGCCCGGAATCCAGACCATGCTGCGCGCGGGCTGGCAAAGATCGACCTCCAGCCGGGCGAGCATCCCCAGCTGGAAGACGGCTGGAAACTTGTGGCCCTGCTCGAACGCTCCAGCGGCCGACGATTGGCCGTGGTCGAGCGGCCTACGAGCGGGGTGATTCGCGGCTTACACTACCTCGGCGAGGAAACCGGCAAGCTCCAGGAAGAACTGCCGCCCGCCGGCGACATCCTCAATCCCGCGGCCGTGGCGAGCTTTATCGAGTTGGTCTACGAGCGTTATGCTCAGGAGTTCGGCCAGCACTTCGGGAAGACGATTTTGGGCATCTTCACCGACGAGCCGTCACCGACCGGCCGCGGCGGCGCGCGCGGCATGCTCCCCGGCAATGCGGCGCTGCTGGAGCAGGTGAACCGCATCCTGGGCTACGACTTCAAGCCGTTCTTGGCTGACCTGTGGTATGACGACGGTCGTGATGCGGCGCAACACCGCGCCGACTATCATCGCGCCATCGCGATTTGCCTGGAGGAAAACTACTATCGCCGGCTCAGTCAGTGGTGCGACCAACACGGCATCGCCCTGACCGGCCACCCGGGCGGCTCGATGGACATCGGCGCCGAACGCTACTTCCAGATGCCCGGCCAGGATCTGGTCTGGCGGATGGTGGTGCCGGGCCCCAAAGCCCTCGAGGGGCCCGATTCAACCACGGCCAAGTGCGCCTCCAGCGCCATGGTCCATCTCGGCCGGCGCCGCAACGCCAACGAGTTGTACGGCGCCTACGGACACAACCTCACGTACGAGGAAATGGAATGGCTGGCCAGTTGGTGTCTGGTGCGCGGACACAATCTGCTGTACCCGCACGCGTTCTACTATTCGGTGCGCGGTCCGCGCAAGGACGAGCGTCCGCCGGACGTGGGACCACACGCCGCCTGGTGGGGCAAGTACCAGCCGTATGCCGACTATTGCCGCCGCCTGAGTTGGCTGAACACCGATTCGCAACACGTCTGCGAAGTCGCGATCCTGGCCGAGCCGGCCCGGTTGCCCGACCAGTCGGCGAAGGCGTGTTTTCAGCACCAGCGCGACTTCAACTATCTGGAGCTGCGCCACCTCGGTGAGGAGGCCCGTGTCGAGCCCGACGGCGTGCACCTGGCAGGCCTGCACTACCGGGCCGTGATCCTCGACGGAGCGTTGCACGTCCCGGCCAACTCGCTGCCCGCTGTGCAGCAGCTGGCCAGCCACCAACGGCTGATCATTCTCGGCCGTTCGCCGTATGCAGCCCAACTGGCGGGCGCGCGCGCGGTGGCGACGCCCGCGGAACTGCTGGCCGCAATCGACACGCTGGTGAAGCCCGATTTGACCCTGACGCCGGCTTCCACGAACCTTCGATATCGCCACGTGGTCAAGGGCGGACGCCACTTCTACCTCCTGTTCAATGAAGAGGAATCGCCGGTGACGGCCCAGGTTGACCTGTCGGTACGCGGGAGACGCGAGTGGCTGGATCCGTTCACCGCAGCGGCGACGCCCGCGCCGTCCGAGGAACCGGTCGTCTTCCAACCCCACCAGTTGAAAGTGCTGACAGCAGCGGTGCTCAATCCCAGCGAGTGAGACGGCGCGAAGCACGCTCCGACGGCGTTCGTGCGTGTGCGTCGGCCGGCGCGCCTTCACTCAACACGGCCGGAGATCGCTGCAGCGGCGCGCCGAATTGGCCCCCGACTCGCCCCACATTGAACGGCACGTTCTTACCGGACATCCGAGCCTGGGCCTTTGAGTGACCCATTGCCTCGGTTGCCGGAGGTCTTGCCACCCAGTCACGACGCTCCGCAGAAGGAGTCGTTCCACCCATGAGCGAAGTGTCGAACGAGCAAATTCTGCAACAAGCCGCGATCTGGAGCCACAATCGGCGTCTCTACCCGGGCTGGCTGATCGCGCCCAACGAGATTCGCCGAACAAGCTGGGATTTCACGCGGCATTGGATCGGGCACGTCGTTTCGGCAAGTTCACGATTAGAGGCAGAGCAAAGCCTTTGGCTGCTCTACGAATTGAACTGGCGGCTGGAGACTTCGCTGTTGCCGATGTTCGACGTAATTGCCGTCGCGGTCGAGAGGGTCTTGCTGAACTGGTGCCGTGGTCCGGATGAGGCAAGCACTGCCGAGCGAGTCGAGTTGCCGATTGAGTTCCCTGAAGGGGCCGTGGCGAGGCCACGTCCCGACATCCGGACGATGTGGAAGGAATTGGCCTTTGCGGTCCTGCGGTATCATCGGGAAGAACGGCACCACGAGGCATTCAGCCGTTGGTTGGATCGGGCTGCAAGACCTGAACCTTTATCCGATGACGAGCGATGTCGCCTTTGTTACGAACGTGCCCTGCATGCCCTGGGTGACCTGGACGATGGCCAAGCGTTGAAATCGCTAACCGACTGGCCGAACAACTGTCGAGATCCGATCTGGGTGGTCCGGAAAGCCGCGCTTCACGTCGAATTGGGAGACTTGGCGACCGCCGAGTCGTTAGCGATCGAGGCATTGAGCAACTTACGCCGCAACACAATGCAGCAAGCCGCCGACATCCCAAACCTGTCGCGCGAAGGCTGGACAATGTCCCTGCTGTTCAACGTTGCCTGGGCGCGGCATCTTGAGAGTCAAAGTCGGCCTGTCCCAGAACGTCCCACAGGGCGTTGGGCACAACTCTCCAAATTCCAGTGCGATCCACGGACCGAGCCGGCATGGTTTGAGTCTCGTCTCGACCAACCGGCACCCGTCACACCACCGAGTGTGACGCAGAAGGCAAGTTTTGAACCGGGCGAGTACAGAAGAACCTACCACGGCAGTGACCAAGGACTTTGGGACCAACTATCCGTTGCGTATCAGCTGATGCGGCTAAGTGAAGAGGCGCCCTATCCGCCTACGATTGGCGATGTGAGCTTTTCCGGCACGAGTTTGCGACGCGCCGCCGAATGGTTCATCGAGCACGATCCGGTGCGTACTCGGACATTGGTCCTCCGACTGAGAAACAAGGATCTCACGGACCACTACTTTTCGAGGCACCGAATCGCGGCACTGCCCTGCACGGGCGTTGCGGAACTGCGCGAACTGGCCGAACGTTCGCTTTCCGACTCGTCTGCAAAACTGACCGGAAGTGAATCAAGGAGCGATACCATCGCTGAACGCAAACGACGGCGTCTCTTCGCCAGCATCGATGTTCTCGCTCGCACGATCATCCGCGCGCCGATCGAGGAAGTTCTGAGACTCTGGAATACCGCGCTGCAGCTTTATGAGTCGCCGGTTGTCCGTATGGACTCATACTCAGCGGAAGCACTCTTTCGGCTGTTTCACAGTCTGATCGATTCCCTGCCGGACGGCGAGTTGGGGCCGCGATTTCGGCAGGTGATCGAGCTGCCGATTCCGGAGACAAAATCGTTCCGCGTTTTGAACTCACTGCAGTGGCCGGAGTTGACAGACTACTTCGAGAAACGCTTGCCGTCTCTCTCGGACCCGGTTGTTGATGAGACCTGGGCGAGCGTGACGGACCGACTGCTGCAAGCAGCCCGCGACGAGAACCCTGGCGTCCGCAGCCGTGTAATCCGTCGGTTGGCTGCGCTCTTTCGATATGGGTGTCTCGATGAGACCGCGAGCAAGAGACTGGCAGAAGTGTATTGGTTGCGAATAAACCACCACGGCTTACCCGATGTCCAGGATCTCCACCGTTGGGTTTGCCTGTCGTTGCCAGAACCTGAGCCAGGTGTGTCCGAGGAGAGATTTCGCAGGTATTTCGCGACAACTCCCTTTAAGTCTGACATGGCAATTGATTGGATTTGTGCGACAGGGCCTGCTCACGAACAACCGTCGCAAGGGAGACGCTTCGTCGATTGGACGAGTGACGAAATCCGTAGCATGGTGGCAAAAATGAAGGACTGGTGGGATCATCTTGATATTGCTGCCGAGACGCAGCGTGAAAGGGGGCATGCAGGGGTTTGGTGGCGGGCCTTGGGACAGACGTCGTATCGAGAAGGCGCGTCCGAAATGCTTGACGTGCTCCGACTGGTCGTCATTCCACGAATTCAAGACGATGCCGAAACCATCGAGGTTGTATCCAACTTGGTGCAAGACTTCGCCAAACACGGGTTGCCCGTTGCGGCGGTACTTCCGGCGATGCAGGCGATCCAGCCTGGTCGAGACGTCGCGCCGGAAATGCGCCGGGCATTGGCGAGCCACGAGCCCGATGTCTACTCTTCGGCGCTGAGGGGATTGGTCCATTGGATGGAAATCCTTCACGCCGGAAGGTCGTCGTCTGCGGCGATGAGTCTGCCGGAACCCCCTCGGGATCTATTGCGAGAATTGGGCATGATCATCGCCACCCGCCGACAGCCCGGATTGCTCCAAGCCCTCGACGCGGTCGCTTGGGTGCTTCAGGACTGTCCCGACACCATCGACGACGGCCATCTCCTCGATTCCATCGTGGTGGCACTTGAGTACCTCTGGGGTGAAACAAAGTACCGCTCGTTTGGAAGCGAGAGCGATCGTATCCCCTACAGCGAAGTGCCCGTCTGCCGCGAGAAGGCCGCGCGAATTGCGGCGCTGCTGCAGAAAACGCGAGCGGCCGAAGCGGAGACGGTCCAACAGTGGATCGCAGCTGCCTCGGACGATCCGCTGCCGGAAGTCAGACGTGCCGTCGTGGACGTCGCGGCCGTGGCATTAGCGAGTGGTCAAGCGACTTCCATTGACGAGTTGCTTCGCCTTATCGACGCATCGATCGCAGACTGGATCTCTTCCGGAGAGGAGGGGGCTTTGGTTGCTTCGCTTCCCCCGCTCCTGGAGCAAGCCGCATTTGCCTCGTCACTGGGCGTGGTTTCCCCGAAAGAACGACTCCAACTTGCGGCGCTGATGGTTGTTAGCATCTCGCAGACGCTTATGTCGGCGCGGACGGCGCAATTTGCAATCAAGGCGATCGTTTCCGACCTGATTACCAGCCCACGCCATCTGTCGCAGGCGGAAAGTCGCAAGTTGTTTGATGTCGCCGTCCGAGACGAGAGGGCTCAGCCTGTAAGAACCTTGACATGGCTGCGAAAGTGGATGTCGGAAACAGAGGATCGAAAAAGGAAACGCAAACGCTCCGACGAGGGCAAGCCGCCTCGTCAGCAGCGACGCCGCTCATCCTAAGCGGCCTCACGCTTGACCACTTTCCCCGCTAGGATTTTCTTCAGACGCTGTCGAATGTCCGCAGCCTCGGTCTCGTAGCCCCGTCTCAGTTTCGCTGCCAGCGCCTCCTGACCGCCTGGGACTCGCCCCAATCGCTTCCAACATGCACCGAAGTCGGCCACCGACATCTGCCGGATCAAAAAACGATCCGATACCTCTGGGCCTCCCGGTCGAGTCAGTGCCTCGCGTAGTTGCTGGACGTAGTCCAGATAAAGCGGATAAATCGCCTCGACATCCATGCTGATCCTGTCCTTTATCGCTATACGGTTGGGCGACCTAATACCCGGTCTCACCGCCCGTCGGCCCGTAGCGAGAACGCGCCCTATTCAACGTGAATCATGATGCGTTCTTGCGTCCAGTACAAGAGCGAGTTGAGTGTGCCCGTCCCGCGGGCGCAAGACGGGAAAGGTGGGCAATCTCGGTAGGTATCCGGATACGAATAGCAGGCCAGAAGCCACCCGCACGCGTCGACCAAAGCTCTCGTCCAAACTCAACTGCTTGGCGATCGATCTCGCCACGGCCTCGACATCCTTGAGCACATCCTCGTTTGAGAACCGAACACAAACCATCCTTGGTTCTCAAGGAATTTCTGGCGAGTTAGATCATCCGCATACTGATAGTCATGATAACCACCATCCAGTTCCACAATCAGCTTGCGAGCGACGCAGGCAAAGTCGGCGAAGAACGGACCGATCGCGTATTGTCGGCGGAGCTTCAGTCCGCACAGACGCTTCGCTCGGACGACATCCCAAAGAAGTGATTCTGCTTTCGTTTGACGTTGGCGAAGTTCACGAGCGCGATTCGTGGTTGGATTGGAGGACACGCTCGGTCTTTGAGTCGGAGAGCCAAGTGATGCTTTGCTGCACCGCTTTGTTGTACCGATCGGTTCGGGTCACATCAATCAACAGGGATGTTTTTCCGAGCACCCTCTCCCGGCCCTGAGAGGCCGACCTCTCCCAGAGGGAAAGGTGACATGCGGATCGGTCCGACACGCCGACGCTGGTTGGCGAGACTTGCGTAGAACCACGTGGGGCCGTGCAAAAGCTCACGGAGAATTTCGTGCCATCCGGCACCGGGCCTCGCGGCGAAGCCGCTATGCAGGAGTGGCGGCGACGGGCTAAAATGACGCCGAAGATACCCTTCGGAAAATGGAGGACAAACGATGATCTCGCGGATCGGCGGCACGGTGGTCGATGGCGAACTTGAACTGGATGAGCCGGTTCCCTTGCCCCCAAGTACACGAGTGACAGGCTCGATCGAGTCGGTTTCGGATCAGGCCCAGCGTCAGGCGGCCTGGGAGCGTTTCCAGCGTCGAGTCCGTGAATATCCGTTAGACCTCGGTGGCCGTGATTGGACTTCGGTCCGTTCGGGCGAGCGGCAGAAGAAAACTTGCCCGTAGGACGGCTCTCCGAAGCCGTCCGGGACGGGTTCGGAGAACCGTCCTACGGGGTGTGTTTCCAACTGCCACTCGCCTTGATGAAATGTTCCCAGTCGGAGCAACAACCATGACAGCGTTCTGGACGAGATGGATCGTGATCGGACTATGCGCCGTTACGGCGGAAGCCATCCTTGCCGCCGACAACGACGCGCCTGCCGGGCAGCGTCTCGAGCGGCTCAAGTACAACCACCCCGGGCTCGCCGTGGATCTGGGCGTCGGCCTCTGGGCGTTCCCGCTGCCGATGGACTTCAACGGCGACGGCCGGCTCGACCTGGTCGTGGACTGCCCGGATCAGCCTTACAACGGCGTCTATGTCTTCGAGAATCCCGGCAGCGACACCGCACAGAATCCTCTGCCGGTGTTCAAGCCTGGCCGGCGAATCAGCAAAGGCTTGCAGATGGTGCAACTATCGCTGGTCGACGGCCAGCCGCGAGTGCTGGGGCCGGCCACGGAGTTCGTCGACTTCTTCAAGTCGGGACTGGAGGGCGGCGTCAAGCTGCCGCTGCCGGCCAACGTGCATCCCCAGAAGGTCCGCGGCAACTTCTGGCGTTACGTCGACTTCGACGGCGACGGCCAGCTGGACATCATCGTGGGCGCCGACGATTGGACCGAGTACGGCTGGGACAACGCCTACGACGCCAGCGGCCGCTGGACGCGCGGCCCGTTGCGGGGCTTCGTGTATCTCGTCCGCAACACGGGCACGAACGAGAAGCCGGTTTACGAGAAGCCGCTCCGGGTGCTGGCCGGCGACAAGCCGGTCGAAACCTTCGGCTGGCCCTGCCCGAGTTTCGCCGACTTCCGCGGCACGGGCAAGCTGGACCTGATCTGCGGCGAGTTCCGCGACAGCTTCACCTTCTTCGAGAACATCGGCACGCGGACGGCGCCGAAATATGCGCCGGGCCGTCCGCTGACCCTGCCGCCGGAATCCGCCGGGACTGCCGCCGGGCCGCCGCGGCTGCTGACCATGGATCTGGAGATGATCACGCCCGTGGCGATCGATTGGAACAAGGACGGTCGCGTGGACTTGATTTGCGGCGACGAAGATGGCCGCGTGGCCTATCTCGAGAACACCGGCCGACTGGCGGCGAACGGCGCGCCGCAGTTCCTGCCGCCGCGCTATTTCCAGCAGGAGGCCGATGAGCTCAAGTGCGGCGCGCTGGCCACGCCCGTCGGTTTCGATTGGGACGGCGACGGCGCCATGGATATTGTCAGCGGCAATACGGCCGGCTACCTGGTCTTCTTCAAGAACCTCAGCGGCCCCGGCGTCGAGAAGCCGCAGTGGGCGGCGCCCCAATTCCTGGAAGCCGACGGCCGGGTCATTCGGTTCATGGCCGGCCCCAACGGCAGTATCCAAGGTCCGGCCGAGGCCAAGTGGGGCTACACCACCTTGAGCGTGGCCGATTGGGATGGCGACGGTCTGCCCGATCTGGTCGTCAATTCCATCTGGGGCAAGGTCGTCTGGTTCAGGAACATCGGCACGCGCCGAGCCCCGCAGTTGGCCGCCGCCCAGCCGATCGAAGTCGAATGGGATGGCCCGCAGCCGGCCATGTCGTACGGCTGGCTCCGCCCGGAGGGGAAAGCCCTGCTCACGCAGTGGCGGACCACGCCGGTTGCCGTGGACTGGAACCAGGACGGGCTGACCGACCTGGTGATGCTCGATCAGGAGGGCTATCTCGCGTTCTTCGAGCGTGCGCGGCGCGAGGGGCGGCTCGTGCTGTTGCCACCCCAACGCGTCTTCTGCAACGAACAGGGCGCGCCGCTACGGCTCAGTGCCGGCAGCGCAGGCCGCAGCGGACGGCGTAAACTATGCATCGTCGACTGGGACGGGGACGGCCGGCTCGACATCCTGCTCAATGCCGCCAATGCCCGGTTCCTCCGCCAGGTCGACGCCCGAGACGGCAAGTGGTACTTCCAGGATCTGGGCTTGCTGGTACAGCAGAACATCGAAGGCCACGATGTCAGCCCGACCGTGGTGGATTTCAACGGCGACGGCATCCCCGACTTCCTCGGCGGCGCCGAGGATGGGCATTTCTACTACCTGAAGAATCCGCGAACAAAGTAGCAGGGTGGCCGACGCATACAACTCGCACAGCCACTGCTGTGCACATCTTCCGACGGGCCGGAGGCCGGTATTATACAAGCACGACGCGCAAGCGAGTGTGTCTGGATTTCGCTTGCCAGTCCACCACGGACTCACTCGCTTGCGCGTCGTGCTTGTATCTCCAGCCTTTGGCTCGCTGCAAAGATGTGCACAGCAGTGGGGGGCCAGTCCTTACTGCGGCGACTTCGCGCCCAGTACCTTCTCTCGCCAGCGGCGCACGCTCATCACGTCGAAGCGTTCGCCATCGAAGATGATCTGCTTCACCGTGTTCCCGCCAGCGTGTTCGCGTTTGAGGTAGGCGCTCACGTCCATCCAGCGGATTTCGCCATCCGAGGTGCGAACGACCAACATGACGGCGTACGCCTGCTGCTGCCAGTAATCGGCCCAGCGCGGGTTCTTGATCTGAAACACTTCCGCGCCATCGCTCCGGCGTTTCTTGAGGTACGAGTCGCCGGACTTAAGTTGCACATACAACCGCTTGCCGGAGGCGTGACCCTGGTCGTCCTTGAACTCGATCTCGCCATCAATCCCGTGGTCGCTGTTTGTGTAGCCGCGATAGATCTGCCCGGCTTCGGCCACGATGGCGTAGGCGTGCCCGATCAGGATCAACTCACGGCTCTCGTTGTCCAGCACCGCCTGCCCTTCGAGTTGCAATTCGCGCACCTGCTCCTTGACCGCTGGCGACTCGAACTTCTCCTCGATCACATCGCGCAGGAGGATGGGCTTGCCGCAATCGGGACAGAATACTTTCCCCTTGCCGCCGGGAGCCACCGCCTTGGCGATCTTCGCCTGATCGCCAAATGCCTGCCCGACGGCGTCGCACTTCTTGTTCCCGCAGAAATAGCGCCTCAGCCGGGCCACGTTTTGCGCGTGCTGCATCAGGTGATCATGCACGTACCGCAGGAACAGCACGCGGGAATTGGGATCCACGTCCGGTTCGAAATAGACCTCCAGCCGCGAGCTGCCCTCGGCCTCCCGTGTCAGGGTGAATCCCAGCTTCGTTCCCGTCTGCGTCTTGAAATCTGCGGCCGACTTCCAGAGGTTCGTGATATCAAACGCCAGCGTGTGATGCAGCCGCACCACCAACGTCGCGTAGATGTCGTCTGCGGGACCGTCGAAGCGATACGTCACCAGCACGCTGGGGTGAGTCGGCTGCTCCTTCCGCTCGCGCCGGAAGTAGCTGGGAAACGTCAGCATCGCCGAGCCTTCGCCAGACTGGCGCAGACACCACGCCCGGCTGATGAACGTCTCCAGCAGCGTGCGCAACACCACGGTCTCGTCTTCACACGGCAGGCGTTGGAAATCCTGATAGTCCAAGTCCCCAGCCAGCAATTCATCCTCGCGGATGCAGCACAGTTCCTGCGGATGCTTCCGGACCTTCCGCACCACGGCGGCAGCGTAGCGGCTGAGCACCTCCGGCCGCAGCAGGATGAAGCCGCCAAAGTCCAGCCGCTGGATCATGCCCGGCCCGGCCAGCAGGCCCACCACCGCCTCTAACTCCGCCAGTGCGAAATTCTCCCCGCGCAGCGTCAGCTCCATTCGCTGCTTCAATTCGGCCAGGCGGATCAGGACCAGGCCGCTGTCGCGCAGGCTCAGGATTTCCTGCTTCAGCCGGTGATAGAGCGCGGGCGACGTGGTCTCCGGGATGCTCTGCCAATCGATGGCCCGCACGATCGCGTCGCGCAGTTGGTCGCAACCTTCTCCCGTCTTCGCGCTCGTGACATGCAGGGCGCCGCGGAAACCGCATTCCTGGATGAACTTCTCCATGCTGGCGGCGCTGACCACGAGGCCGCCACGATCAACGCGCGCAGCGGCGAGCAGCTTCGCAAATGGTTTTCGCGCCGCCTTCTGCAGGTCGCGGTCCCAATGTCCTAGCCCCTCGAAGGGATTCTCGTTCTGCGGGTTGAACACCAGCACGGCCGCCGCCGTGTCATCCATGAAGAGCTGGTGCACCAGCCGATAATCCACCTGTCCGGCAAAATCCCACAGCCAGATTTCCCGCTCCACGCCCGCTTTCTGGTTGTCGTGCTGCAACGGCCAATGCGTGGCCCAGGCCCCGTCGGTGGAAGGCAGCGGTTTGTCGTCCTGAACCTTGATACCATGGGCCAGGTAGTTCGAAAGTCCCGTCTTGCCCACGCCGCTCTCACCGACCAGCAGGACTTTGGCGTTCGTGTATTGCAGTTGGTCGGGTGCGGGCGGCAAAGCCTCTGCCGAAGGCTCGGGGGCCTGCTTCGGCGTAACAATCGCGGATAGCTCCCAGACCCGCGCCACGCCATTGGCGGCCCCGGACAGGGCGTGTCGGCCGTCCGGACTCCACGCCACGCTCCAGACTCTGTCGGTGTGGCCTTCCAGCACGCGCAGGCAGCGGCCCGACTCCACCTCCCACAGCCGCACGGTCTGCTCCTCGGCCCCGGACAGGGCGTGCCGACCGTCTGGACTCCACGCCACGCTCCTGACGTAGTCGGTGTGGCCTTCCAGCACGCGCAGGCAGCGGCCCGACTCCACCTCCCACAGCCGCACGGTCTTGTCCGCGGCCCCGGACAGGGCGTGCCGTCCGTCCGGATTCCACGCCACGCTCAAGACTCTGGCGGTGTGGCCTACCAGCACGCACAGGCAGCGGCCCGACTCCACCTCCCACAGCCGCACGGTCTTGTCCGCGGCCC
>JAPLNJ010001193.1 GCA_026692885.1 Planctomycetota bacterium
GGGCGGGATGCGGCGGAAGAAGTGAGGCGGTTGCGGACCCGTGGCGTGGTCCAGAAACCTCGCTCCACCGGGGCAAGCCCGGATGGGGGCGGAACAAAAACAGGACCATCCGTTTGACGCCCGACTCCCCAATTTTGCGCGCCTCAGGCCGGGGGTGAGGGGCGTGGCACTCGCTTGGATCCCCTAACCCCTCTCCCCGGAGTACCGGGGCGAGGGGAATCGTGACACCGCAGACGCTCCCCCGTGCCAGACACACGAATCGCGGAACCAATCACAATTCAACGTACCTCGACTTCATACCAGACCGTCTTATGTTCCGGCCGGAGCGCTAGCGCGGCTTTGCCGCCGGACGTCACGCAGGGCACCTCCGCGCGGCGGTTCCCGGACTCGTCGAGCGGAAATAGCTTGACGCCGCTACTCGCGACAGGGAACTCGATATCGGCCGTGATGCCCTCGCACAGGAGGGGCGTCTTTCCCCAGCGATTCCGCACGGTTACGCGGTCGTCGCCAAGTTGCTCCAGCTGCATGTCCGTGTTCTGCGTCCAGCCGGTGGCAGCGATCAGGACTCGCCCTGGCTGACCCAACCTCTTCGCGTCCATCGCCACGATCGAAATGGTCGCCCAATCGAGTCGTGTGGCGCCGATTCGCAGCCGGACTTCGCCCAACTCGAACGTGCGGCCGCGGACAAAGCCAGTAAAGAGCTTAGCCCGCGGCGTGTCCGCGATGAAGTAGCCAGCGTCCTTTTGCAATACGTTCCAACGGAGTTGCCCCGTGTCAGAGACGAATTCGCTGCTCTTGCTGAGTTCTGGGCGGGCGCCGGCGTGGGAGGGCGAGGCTCCCGCCGAGCCGGCCCCGGCGCGCGGCTTGGCGGGGTGCCCGCTGGGCCCCTCGCCCTCCCGCGCAGGGTCAATGGCTACTCCGTGAATCAATGACAGCCGCGAATCCAGGCCAAATTGCTCCGCAGTCACCGACCAGGGATCCAGAGTCTCGCGCAGCTTGCTGCGTTCGGCATCTCGCGACAGCGGCGCCTTCAACGTCTCGCGAGCGGGCGCCACATCCGCGCGGCAGAACATTGCGACACAGGCCGGCATATGCACCAGCTTGGCCGTTTCGCCCTTGATGTCAAAGAAACTGTTGACCAGCTGGGGCTCAAAATCGGCGTTGTGTGAATAGGCGAACGAGTAGATAGCGTCCCACGATTGAAACGCGCCAAAGGCGGCGATCATCGGGAACCCTTCCGCCGAGTAGGAGATCGGCGCCGGGTGATTGTACTCGCTGACCGTGTACGCCATGCCGTCCACGCGGCGCGTGGCCAAGCCAGCCAGGGTGCCGCCGGGGGTATTCACCAGCGCCGCGTTATGGACATACCAGTCCTGACTGTCCCAGGGACGCCCCGGAAACGTCGGATGGTGCCAGTACGAGTGGGCATCAATGTAGTCGAGCGCGGCCTGGACGTGCAGCGGACTGTAGCTGAGTTGCGTACCAGAGACCAGCGACCGCACGCCCAGTTCGTCCTTCACCCAACGCACCATGCCCGACCAGTACTCCTGCTCCGTGTCCCACAGGAAGTCGGCGAAATCGCTGCGGGCCGTCGCGGTGACGTTCAGTTGACTACGCCGAAGCACCGGCACGCTGGCCGCCTCCAGCGTTTGGCCTTCTTCCAACCCCACAATGCCGCCGGGACGCAGCGATACGGCGGCAAACTCGTACGTGCCGGGAGTCAGGCTGGAGAACGAGATTCGCGCGTTCGGCTCGTCCTGATTGACCAGGAAGGTGAAACGCAGGCTTTCCCATTTCGGCCCCACGGCGGCCTGGGCATGGAAGCCCAGTTGCTGCCACGGATCGCCCGCTTGCATGCAATTGACGGCGATTTTCTTCGCCTGATCGCTACGTGCCCGAAACGTAAGCGTGTAGGCCGTCTTCTTGGCGACGGTCAAGCCGCCTTGATGGAATTGGGGATGCCATGCGACAGTGCCCTGACGCCTGACCACGATTCGCAACTGGTGCTGGCCGGCGGCGTCAGCAGGCTGGATGGACCATTCAACCTGCGTCTGATCATCGCGTTCGAGCTGCCAAGTCTTGCCTAACGGTTCACTGAATAGGCCGTTCGTCAGCATTTCGCCGCCCAACGTTTTGGCCCCCACGTTCCAGGCAGCGGCCAACTTCGCCGTGGTCCCGTACTTCTGCTTCAGCCAAGCATTCCACTGCTGACGGAACGTGGTCGCGTACGGCTCTGGCAGCGAATCCAAGTGGCTCCAATTCCAGCTGCTGAACAACGCATTTTCATTGTTGATCTCCACGAAAGCCACCGCCGGCTCGTGGGCATAAGCCGTTTTCGTGTACGGATTGATGTGGGTCAGCAGGTCGCGGGCGTACTTCCTTTGCACCTCAATCATCCGCGGCTCAAAATTGTCCAGCCCCTTGTCGTAGTCTGGCCGTCCGGCTTGGTTCACAAATCCTTCCTTCTCGCCCAGGGTGCGCGAGACATGGAGATTGAGATTGGTATAGATACCGTGCCGCTTCAGTTGATCCACCAGGTAGTCGAGCCGCTCGATTCGCTGGGGATCGATGGTCAGTTTGTTGGGACTGTCACCCCAGATCGAACGCGCATCCATGTGATGCATGCGGACGCAGTTGATGCCGAGTCGAGCCAGCCGCGCGGCCAGTCGCTCGGCCTGGGCATGGGTGGGAAAGCAGCCGTCGAAACAGATATTCGTCGCCCAGAAGCGAATCGGCCCGTCGTCCGTTACGAGCCGGCCTTTTTCGGTTCGCACGAAACCGTGCTTGCCGGCCGGACGATCGAGCCAGCGCGACACGTTGGTCACGTTATCCGGCGAGTCGTAGGAGAGGACGAACGGAAAGAGCGGTTCCTCGGCAGACGTGGTTTGGCAGGCAACCACGACGGCAATCGACAGCGTGAAGGCAATGACGCGGGACATGGTCAGGCTCCTTTGGGTTGCAGGTCTTGCCAAGCTTAACGCGAAGGCAGGCGACAACCAAGTGGGGCAAAGGTTCGGCAGAGATTGGGCGTGTCAAGGACTACGCGGGGCACACGCGAGGGGGCTCCTCCAATCTAGCTTCCCTCGCCCCGGTATTCCTGGGCGAGGGGAACCGGCCGCCTCGTTCCCACGCTCTGCGTGGGAATGCCAGTCCGGACGCTCCGCGTCTCATCCGGAGACGCAGAGCGTCGAGCACGTGGGTTCCCACGCAGAGCGTGGGAACCAGACCTTGGCAGGGCTGGGGGCACTAGCCTCTGCACCGCAGGAACAGCTGCACATGCTGACGGGTGAGGCCGGGAGAAACCTGCTCCAGGATCGGACGCAGCTGCTGCGGCGTCGTATCGCCGATCAGGGCGGTCAATTCAGCGATTTGCTGCGGAGTCAGAAACCACTCGGCCCGAACCGACAGGTTGTGCTCGGTGGCCTGCAGGGCCTGGTCCAGGAGTCGGGCCGCATCGCAGCCGCGAATCTGTTCGCACTCCGCACGCGTGTAGCCGGTGCTCAGCAGCCGCCACGTCCAATAAAAACTGGGCTTCACCGCAGCCGTCGCGAATTCCGGCTGGTCCGGTTCTGGCCTCATAGAACCAGCCTCCTCGCGGGTCCTGGCCAGCGAGGACGCTGGCCCCGGGATCGACCTGGGCTCAGTCGCGGCAGGCGGTGCGGCACGCGGCGTCGCAGGCGACGACACGACCGCTGGGGCGATCTGCGTCGATGATTCCGCTGGCGGCTCCCCCGCGGAGCGACCGGGCGTACGCCGCGGCTTTCGCCGCAATTTGGTCAGCAGGCTGCGGGGTAGATCCAAATCGTCCTCAAGTTCGGCACTGCCGCGCATCACACTGCCACCCAAGTCCGTCAAGTGGACCAACGGGCGGTGGCGTTCTCGCTCGGTTTGCGCCAGCAGCCCGGCGGCCAGTAATTTGTCGATCAGCAACACGACCTCATCCTGCTTAACGTGGTGCAGCAGGCCGTAGGTGCTCAGCTGATCGAGCCGGTACTTCGTGATATTCGCCGACTTGGAACCCCACAGCATCTGGGCGACAAGGTTCTTGCCAAATCGTCCGTGCGTCCGAGCCACGCCGCTGAGCACCATGCGCACGGCCTCCACAATCGCCTCGTCGCCCAGCTCCGTAGCGGGCGTCCCCCGGCGATCCACCTCCGTGACAATCGCCGATGGTCGGACTGGGGTGGGACGGGCCGTCGGCAAAGCCGAGTGATCGACGGGACGCGCCGACTTGCCCTTGGCCACGCAGTTGTCGCACGTCCCGCAACGTGTTCTGTCTGGATCGCCGAAGTAGTCCAGAATCTCCAACTGGCGGCAACCGTGGGTCTTGGCAAAGTGGATGACTCGCTCCAGCTTATCAAACTCCGCCTGACGCCGCCGTTCCAGTTCCTCGAAGTCGATGTCCAAGGCTTCGAACGACTTCTCACGTTCCATCATGTGGATGGCCCGGCCGCGGAAAGCGGGGGCATAATCAAAAGCCTTCAGACGGGTCAGCTCCCGCAACGCCCGCAGCACGGCGTCCCGATCGAGTTCCGCCAGGTCCGCAATTCTTTCCAAGGAGAAGTAGACCCGCTCATGCCGCAAGTCGCCGACCTCGTGTTCGAGCTGGCGGAGCACCTTGCGTTGGATCTTGGCCTCCTTCGGCAGCAAATCGACCAACGTCGGCAGATCGCTGTCGATCCTGACCGAGGCTTTGTTCTCACGCGAATCCAGACGTTCCAGGGCCCCGCACTTCTCCAACAAGCGTTCGCAGGAGCCGACCCCCTCGGTGCCGATCGACAGATCCAGCTGCTCCTTGAGTTCTTCCAGTGTGATCTCGATCGGGTCTTGTTCCTCATGGCGAAGATACTCGTACACCTCGGCGACGACGTCCCGCGAAGGATACGCGTTCTCGATAAAGAATTCCTGGATGTAGCGATCCTGATAACTGAACAACAACAGGCATCGGGAAGGCTGACCGTCGCGCCCGGCCCGGCCCGCTTCCTGGTAGTAGGCTTCCAGGCTGCCCGGCATGTTGTAGTGGACCACGAACCGCAGGTCGCGTTTGTCGATGCCCATGCCAAACGCGTTGGTGGCCACGATAATCTGCAGCCGGTCCTGCATGAAATCGTCCTGTACCCGCGTGCGCTCCTCCGGCAGTAGACCGGCGTGATAGAAGCCGACGTTGCGTTTCAATGCCTGCGAGATCAGCGTCGTGACTTCGCTGCACTTCTTCCGCGTCGAAGCATAGACGATACCGGCGCCCGGATTCTCGCGCAGGAACTCCAACAGCAGCGAGTCTTTCTCCCGAGTGCTGCCCGATTCCAGGACTTCGAACCGCAGATTCGGCCGAGCAAACCCCGAGACGAAAATCTTGGGATCGCGGAGTTCCAGCAGCTGCACCACGTCCTGGCGGACTTCCGGCGTGGCGGTCGCCGTCAAAGCGATCGTCTGGGGATATTTCAAGCGTGCCCGGAACCGGCCGAGGCGCGCATAATCCGGACGGAAGTCGTGGCCCCATTCGCTGATGCAATGCGCCTCGTCGACCGCCAGCAATTGGAGTCGTGCGTCGCGGATCGCCTCCAGAAACTGGGTGTTCCGCAGACGCTCGGGCGCGACGTAGACCAAGTCGTAATGCCCGGCCGCCATGTTCGCCAGACGCAGTCGTTGCTCGGCAGCCGACAACGAGCTGTTGACAAACGTGGCCTTCAGGCCCAGCGCATCCAATGCATCGACTTGATCCTTCATCAACGCGATCAACGGCGAGACGACCAGTGTCAGCCCGGTACGGGCAATCGCTGGCAACTGGTAGCACAAGCTCTTGCCCCCGCCGGTCGGCATGATGCACAGGCAGTCCTGACCGCCGAGCACCGCCGAGATTACCTCATGTTGCCCAGGTCGGAATTCCGACAGGCCAAAGCGAGCAAGATACGGTTGTGGTTCGAGCGGGGGCGTGGTTGGCATCCGGAGTCGGAGAGCAGGCTCTTCAAGGTGGTCATCACGCTCCGCGTGATGACCTGTCGTCACGGTGGAGCATGACGACTACTGTACTTGCGGCACTTGTTCCTTCGGCGGTCCTTAGGACTTGGCCTGCAGCATGGGCTGCAGTTCATCCACAAAATCGCGTACGTCCTTGAATTGACGATACACACTGGCGAACCGCACGAACGCCACCTCGTCCAATCGTCGCAGGGCCGCTATGACCAACTCGCCGATGACGCGGCTCTCGACTTCGTCCTCACTGCGATCGAAAATATCGCATTCCACGGCACTCACGACGGTCTCTATTTGTTCGTCACTGATGGGCCGTTTCCAGCACGCCCGCTGCAAGCCTAGCCGGATCTTCGCGCGTTGAAAGGGCTCGCGCACGCGATTCTTCTTGAAGACCTTCAGCATCGTGGCCTCGTACCGCTCGTACGTCGTGTACCGCCGCTCGCAGTGGACGCACTGCCGACGGCGGCGAATCGCCGACCCGTCTTCACTGGCGCGGGAGTCAGTTACGCGGTCGTTGTCGATATGGCAAAAAGGGCACTTCATAATTTCCCACTATACACAAATCCTGGCAGGGCAGGCTAGTATAGATGCGATTTGATATCCGGCTCACCAATTGGACTGTCTGACTTCGGCGTAATCACCAACCGCACAAGCGGCTGGGGGCAAAGTCAGGCCGTCGAACCAGGAACCCTCTCCATGCTCGACGCCACACGTCTGCAGACCGCCTATGACAAGGTCCGTTCGCAGCTGTGGGCGGAACGTACGCCTGCGGGACATTGGCTGGGAGAACTGTCCACGTCCGCGCTGGCCACCGCCACCGCGGTCAGTGCGCTGGTGTTGGTGGATCGCCACGGCCAGCCAAACCTGCGGTACAAGACGCTCATTGCCGGTGGCATCAACTGGCTGGCTGCCCATCAGAATCCGGACGGCGGCTGGGGCGACACGGACCGCAGCTACTCCAACATCTCGACCACGATGCTCGTCCGGGCCGCGTTCCAGCTGGCGGGATTAGGCGGCGGAGACTCCGCTTCGGGCGAGCCAGCCTTCTCTTCGGGAGGGCAAGGCTCCCGCCGAGCCGACAATGGCCATTCGGGAGGGCGAGACTCCGGCCGAGCCGACAATGACGATCGGCTCGGCAGGAACCTCGCCCTCCCAGGTCCCAGCGCAGCCGCGGTTGGTCCGCTGCTCGCCCGGGCGGAAGGCTATGTGCAAGCCAGTGGCGGGATCGGGGGTTTGCGAAAACGGTACGGCCGAGACAAGACCTTCGCCGTCCCGATCCTGACCAACGCTGCGCTGGCCGAATTGGTGCCGTGGGGGGAAGTGTCGCCATTGCCCTTCGAGTTGGCCTGCGTGCCTCAACGGTTCTACCGTTGGGCCAGCCTGCCGGTCGTCAGCTATGCGATCCCGGCCCTGGTGGCGATTGGGCAGGCCCGTTTTTATCATCAGAGACCGTCGTTTCCGCCGTTGCGTTGGCTGCGGCGAGCGGCGATCGAGCCCAGTCTGCGTGTACTGCAGACGATGCAGCCGGCCAGCGGAGGCTACCTGGAGGCCACGCCTCTGACCAGCTTCGTGGTCATGAGTCTGGCTGGCTCCGGCCGCGCGGATCACCCGGTGGTCACGGCGGGCGTCAAGTTCTTAATCGACTCCGTGCAACCGGACGGCAGTTGGCCCATCGATACGAATCTGGCCACCTGGACCACGACGCTGGCCATCAACGCGTTGGCGGCGGGCGGCGAAGACGTCACCCAACTCGGCTGTCTGCCGTGGCTCCTCGGCTGCCAACATCGTTACGTCCATCCGTATACCGGCGCCGCTCCTGGCGGCTGGGGCTGGACCGACTTGAGCGGCGCCGTGCCCGACGCAGATGACACGCCAGGCGCTTTACTGGCCCTAGTCGCGTGGCGCGACGCCCCGGGCTGTACGGCGGCAGACCGAGTTCTAATCGAACAGGCTGCGTTGCTGGGTCTGCCGTGGCTGCTAGGACTGCAAAACCGCGACGGCGGCTGGCCGACTTTCTGCCGCGGCTGGGGGAAGCTGCCCTTCGATCGCAGTGGGGCGGATTTGACCGCCCACGCCTTGCGGGCCTTGAAAGCTTGGCCGGAGTTGCAAATCGGCAGGCGTGTGTCTAAGAGGCGGCCGAAAATTGACGCCCTCGCCCCGGTACTCCGGGGAGAGGGTTGGGGTGAGGGGCGAAATGCCCAATTCCGAAGCTGTCTTGGGGCCATTGCTAGGTCGGTCGACCGTGGCTTCCGCTATCTGGCGCGCGTGCAGCGAGCCGATGGCAGTTGGGTCCCGCTCTGGTTCGGCAATCAGGACCATGCCGAGGAAGCCAATCCGGTCTACGGAACAGCCAAAGTGCTGCTGGCCTATCGGGACTGGGGCTTTGAGAATGGCGAGCCCGCACAACGAGCGATCCGGTGGCTATGCGACCACCAAAACCCAGACGGCGGCTGGGGCGGCGGGCCTGTGCAGGATGGCAACGGCACAGCTCAGACCGCCAGCAGCGTCGAAGAAACGGCTCTCGTGCTGGAGGCTTTGGCATCGCTTAAGGCTGCGCCGGCCAACGCCTGCCACGCAGCGGAACGCGGTCTGATTTGGCTGCTGGACGCCGTGGCATCCGACCGGCACTTGCACGCCTCACCCATCGGCTTCTACTTTGCGAAGCTTTGGTATTATGAGAAGCTCTACCCGCTGGTCTTCACCCTGGCTGCCTTGGGGCAAGCGAAGCGCTGCCGCCCAGGAGTTCCTCCGGCTTGCGATTGAGAGCGGCCCGTTTAACCGGCACTTCTTCGCCGCGGCGGCGTTGATCGCAACACTGCGAAATGCCGTCACCGCTAGCTAGTGCCGTCCGAGAAGCTCCTGACGTAAGTCGGTGAGAGCAGTCCCGCCAGCTCCTAACACCGCGGCGCCTCACCGAGTTCTCCCGACGAGTCGGGCTGGTCGGAGATGGGGCTCCGGGTTAGGCACAGGGCGGGAACACTCCCACCGACTTACGTCGGGAACTTCTCTGGGGCGATCACGACACGGCTAGCATTTTGCAACGTTGTGATCAAGACCGTCGCTACACACACGAGCGACGGCCCTGGGGGAGTTGACGCTCTAGCGTGTGGAACGGTACGCTGAAGCGTGAGCTTCAAGCCGCTCGTCGAGGAATGACGCGGCACTGGTGTTCTGGATCGGAGGAATCACTCGCATGACTGGAATTCACGCCTACCAGCAACCATCGCCCGGTTGGTACCGGATCGATATGCTCCTGGCGGCCTACGATGGCACGATCGAACGCATCGAACGGGCGCAGGAATTGATGGGGAATGGCGATACGGTCGCGGCGGTGCCGTTGATCACCCGTGCCCTGCGCATCATTATCGAGCTGTATGGCGGACTCGACTTACGTCACGGTGAGATTCCGGAGAACATGCAGCGGTTGTACGTCTACGTGTTGCATTGCATCAGCTTGGGCGACAGCGAGCACCTGCTGTCGGCACTGGACGTGCTGCAAACGATTCGCGAGGGTCTGCGCAGCGTTCGAGACGAGTCGGTTGAACTCGAACGCCAGGGCCAATTGCATCCCTTGGATCACAACGTGCATCGGCTCGTGGCGGTGGGCTAGCGCTCTGTCAAGTCGGAGAAGCACGCCGACACTCACGGAGATTTTGGCGGCGCTGGTGGCGTCTGCCGCAGCTTGGCGATCTGGTCGTCGAACTTCTCCTTCCAACGCATCGTGTGCAGTTCCCAACGCGCGTTTTCGGCCAGTGTCGCGTCGCCTGGGGAGTTCGCGACTGCCGTGAATTCCGCTTCCGCTTCTTTCCAGCAGCCTTGCTTCCGCAGGCACGTGGCGGTGAGATAACGCACGAGCCCTCGATTGGCCTCGTTCAGGCGGTTCAAATCGACGCCGCGAAAGGCCTTTAGCGCAGCGTCGTAGTCTCCCGCGGCATAGAGGGATTTCCCAGTGGCGAGCGGATCCTCGGCCCCGGTGGCGGTGGGGCCAGGCGGCGTGCGGATCGCACCGGGTGGGCTGGGTGGCTTGCGAATCGCGGGGGAGACCAGCGGGCTTGCCGCTGAGTTGGCGCTGGTGCCAGGCCCGGGCGGCAGACGGTGTCCACTGGTCGGCGGCGTGGATGGGGACGGTCCTGCCACCGTCAGATCCGTCTTGCGTTTCAGACCTTCGGCGGCGATCCGGTTCAACAACTCGTGCAGTTGACGTCGCTGCGACTCCGCGGCATTTCCCGAGCTGTTAGCGTCCGCCGCACCGGGCGTCTCGGGCTGGGTCATCTTCGCCAGCGACTCCTCCCGCGGTTGTCGGCATGCTTCGCGTTCGGCCCGGAGGAGCTGCAACTCACGTTCCAGGTCAGTTAAAGGCGAATCGTGGACCGCGGCAGAGTCCTGGTCCAGGGGCCGCCCGGACGCAAGGTCGCCCGGACTCGGCAGCAGACGCGTCGGGGGCGTCGTGGCTGGTTTCGAATCCGCAAGAGCACTTCGTGGTGTGGCCGGCTTGCGAGCACCCTCGAACCCGGCGTCGTCTGGGCCCGAGGCGACGTTCGCCGTCGACGGCAACGAAACCCGGGAAGGCTCCCGGCGATCTGCGTCGCTGGGATTCGCGGTGTGCTGAGTCAGCGTGACATCGGCTTTCTTCCGATTGCCATCGGTCACCCCGGTCCCGACCCTGGTCGGTAACGCTTCGGCCTCGCTGGCGTTCTTGAGACGTTCTGCCAGCACGGCCTCGACGCGATTCTTGAACCGATCCTGGTCATCGTCTCGGGCGAATTGGGGACCAACTTCCAGCCGATACGGCGCACACCCGCAGGCGAGCAACAGGACCAGTGCTACGCTCCAGCTCAAGGTCGATTCGATCGCCGGTTTCGGCATATCGGCTCCTCCGTAAGCATTGTTCTTGGTGACGACTGCGAGGACTTCGAGAAAAGGGTGGCGTATTTTCTCTAATTCCGGCTGCCCGTCAAGGCGAATTGACACCGGAATCGATGGCCAACGCGTAGGAACGGATTTGCAGAAGACCGGTAAACTCACGAGAAAAGTCGTAGCTGAATTCGTGAGAATTCGGGCCGCTGCTCGCGAAACATCGGAAGTCTCACGACTTCCGCTACGAACCAGTTCCTGCTCCCCCGGTGGCCGGACGACAGCAGCTAGCAACACAGCGGTTCCGCAACTCATGGTCTTTTGAGTTGCTAACCGGGCGGTTTCATTGGACTTATCGTCGACCGTCATGGAGGGGGCAAACTCGCATTCGGAAATCTGCTTGTTGGGCCCACTGTATCTGATATATTCACGTATATCAGATTCTTGGAGGTCCCCTCGCATGCCGTCCCGCTCCCAGCGTTCGCCCCAAGAACGTGACGCCCGCTCCCGCGTCGTCAAACGCGTCGCGGAGCAACTCTTGCTCCGCGGCTGCCTCGTCCAAATGGCCCGAACCTGCGGGAAGACTGGCTGTTGCTGTCAACAGGGAGAAAAGCACGTCTCCCTGTATCTGGCCATCCGCCGTGGCCGGAAGCGGACCATGATCTATATCCCGTCCGCCCTCGAAGAAACGGTTCGCCAATGGGCGGAAACGGGACGGGAAGTGGAGGAGTTACTCGACTTCATCTCCCAACAATCCCTGGACCAACTGCTCCAGCAGGGGGAAGGAACGCGCACTCGGACGCGTGATCGCTCCGAGCCGTCGGCCTGCGAAACGGAAGGAACCGCCGCCGTGATGCACCGGTCTTGCGCCTACGTGGACAAGGTTTTCCCCTTTCAGGAGCACTTGCAGGGGCTGACCGACTCCCGCCCGCAACCGATCATCCCCACCGCCTCGGTCTTCCTGACCGCCTTTGTCGTGTTCGCCACGCACCGGCCCAGCTTGCACGCCCTGGAACCCGACCTGCATCTGCCCGCACGCTTTCGCGGACTGGTCGGCCCCCGCGTGCCGAGTAGCGACACGACAGGACGCGTCTATGCCCAGCTGGCGAGGTTACCCACCAACATATAGTCGGCAGGCAGAGACTGGAAGTCACGTGTCAACTGGCAGCGTCCGTGACGCTCTCGGCAACAACGCTTGCTGGCCCCCCAGAAGCCTTCCAGCTGGTTCGTCGTACGCTCCTGACAATCCGCGTCCTCCGTGGCAAACAGGTGTCCCTCGTAACGCTCCAAATGGTCTACCACCACTTGGTAGCGATCCCGCAGCGTCTTGTCTGCGGCCGCACGGCTGTGCTCACGGCATTCCACCTGCAGCGTTTCCAGGGCCTGACGGACGTCCTGCGTTTCCGTCTCCCCGAGCACGTATCGCTCGTGCAGTGGATGGTCACCTTGGGCGGACAACCGCAGGACCGCTCGCAGTCGCTCGAAGAGCTGGCATGCCGCTTCGTACTGGCTTGATGCCGCCGCCACCTGCGGGTCGTCCAGATACGTCCGCAACATTTCGGCGAAGTTGCGCAAGGCGCGGGGCGTCTGGCTGCGCAGCCCGGGCTCCTTCAGCAACCGTTCGACCGCCGCCGCTGCCCGGACGTATCATGTCATACGCTAGCAAACCAAAGCGTGGTTGGAAGCGGATGAGTAGGGCATGGGTGAATTGGATGGCGAGTCAGTGCTGAAAGAGGTGGAGGAGTTTCTGGCGAGGGCCGGGACGCTGCCGGTCGAGGCGGTGGAGGAACCACTTCATGCCGTCGAGACGCTCGCGGCGAACCCGCGGAAATTGGTTCAGGAGGTCGATCGCCTCCGCAAGCAACTGGACGGGAAGGCGAAAGCCAGGACAAGAGGCACCCTCGAACAGCCGTACGGTTCACTCGTTCGAAAGCGGCGATAGAAACTGCCTCCCAAGAAACGGCATGCCAGCGCTCGACGCTCGTTACAGACCGAAGTTTGGCTTCTGACCGGAATTCGCGGTAAGTTCTGCGCCTCGCGGACAGCGATCATTCAACACGTTGCGAAGTCCGCGCCGAAAACCTGGGAGGTTCGGCATGTTTTCAAACGCCAGCGGCGGCCACGCCACCAAGTAACGACGAGGCGGCAAGGGACGGTGGAGCGCGGGGTGAGGGGGTGGGGGAGGCCTCGGAACGCTGCTGGATCCGGCTCGATAGCGAGGGAAATCGCAACGCCCCGCTGAGGCGGTCGTACAGGTATTCGTAGCCGTTCACCAAGAGCTTCCGCGCCGTTTGCACGATCGACGTGAAGGTGTCCATCTCGTCCGCTCCCGCCTCGTCTCGGCAGTGTAGGCTCACGTCGCGACGCCGTGCCATCACACGCTCGTCCAATTCCGCCGGGTTGTTGTGCAGCGGGATCTCCGGATGGTCCAGCACGGTCAGGAGCGTCGTCTTCTTACACCTGGTTTTTGCGATGCGTTGGTCCAGGGCGGCGTAACCCGTCTTGGTCCCAAACAGTTGGTCGAATTCCAACTGCAGTTCGACGGCTCGTGTCGGCGTGGGCGCGGCCCGGTACTTGTGCGGTTCACCGTAGAAGTCCCAATAGCGTTTCCCGGAACGCCTCCAACTGCTGCTGATGACAGGGCATCACGGGCAACAGTTTCGGGTAGTGCCGCCCCTCGTGAATCCAGCACAACCCGAATTCGTCGGACAGCGGTTGCCACTGTTTCGCATCGTCGCCGATCAGAATCGGCATGTGATCGGGCCGTGTCCGATACGACGCGATCGCCGCCGCCTCCCGCAACGAGGTCAAGCTCGCAGGCGGCGGCGGTTGCCAACCCGTCAGCAGCGCCATCAATTCGTCCTCGCTCAGGTCGCAGTCCTGCGGCAGCTCCGCCGCGCGTTGTCGCCACTTTTTCGGCACGCGGAGGTCGCGCAGCAGCCGCTGCGTGAGACTGTCGAAACGGTACCTCGGCGGCCCGCCCCGCAGCAGGTCCAACGCCGTCAGCCGGTCTTTGCTGCGGCGTGTGAAGTAGCTCGCGTGCAGTGGG
>JAPLNJ010001194.1 GCA_026692885.1 Planctomycetota bacterium
GCGGGCCTGGCTGTTGGAACTGAGCGAGCAGGTGGGGTGTCGGTTACGGCGGCAGGGCCTGAAGGGACGCACCGTGCACCTGAAAGTCCGGTTCGACGATTTCCACACGATCACCCGTGCACAGACACTTCCCCAAGCCACCAACGTCACGCAGGAAATCTGGCAGACGGCAGCCCAGATGTTCGCGGAACGGCTGCCTGCCCGGCGGTTGCACATTCGCTTGCTGGGTGTCGGGATGAGCGGCCTGGACCATCCAGGGTTGGTGCAACTGAGCTTGTTTCCCGAAGTCGAACATGAGCGGCAGAGCCGCCTGGATGAAGTTGCTGATCGGATCAAAGAGAAGTTCGGCGAGACATCATTGCAGCGAGCCCTGGGGATGCTGCACAACGTGGAACATAGGTCTGGACCGCCAGGGGCTGATCGGAATCAGTACGGCAAGTAGTCAGGCTGCGAGTTCGGTCACGCAAACCCAGGACATCAGCTTCGGGGGGGGCCGGTGGGGACCAAGCAAACGCGCAATTTGAAAGACTCCTGGCGCGCGTGGCGTGTGTCGACGAAAACGGGCCGAGCGGTGTGCCCGGCCGGTCGCTGACAATCCCAACCGCCGCAACGTCTCCCCGCGCAGCGGCCAGTCCAACGACACGGATCAGATGGCCGCCGTGTCCGGCGCAGCCACGGCGTGCGACCCAATCGGCGGCTCATCTGCACCCGACTGTTCGGGGCCGGCCACATGTGCGGCAAAGCGATATCGACCCGATTGCTTCAGTCTTTCCTCAACACTTTGGTAATAGTCCACGACGCGGTCGACGTCGTGGCCAAACTCCGCCGAAATCTCGTGGCGCACCTGGCGAATGATCTTGAGTTCGTCGTCAGCCATCGGATTCGCCTCCGCCGAGGTAGTTCAGGGGCGTCGTCAGTACCGGCATGGGAAGCCCCAGTTCGTTCAGCGACGCTCGTTGCGACCGGACGAGCCACCAATCGTTCGTGATGAGATTGGACCGTGGTCCGGTGAGGAAGCTTAGCGGGATGGTTTCTCCTCGTGAGGGTTCAAGCTTCTTCGATGGTCTCCAGCCCCAGGGCCTTGCCCAACTCGGCGAGCGGCTCCTTGATGTCGCCGTAGACCGTCACGCGGTGCCAAGCGTGCCAGTGCCGCATGAGTTTTTCGATGTCGCCTTTCACGGCTCCCACCAGTTGGCTCCGGCAGCCGCGCTCGGAATCGAAGTTGCCGGCCGATTTCGCTTGGTGCACCAACAGGCTCTTGCCCACGACGCGGAACGAGGTGGTCATATAGCCGGGTGGCATGAACGATTGCACGCACGCTCCTCGGGGGTCGCGATTGTGGAGCGTACGGATGCGGAAGGGACTCGCTGGCCGGTCCGTTCCCAACATTTTTGTCGGCGCCATACAATGGGCGTAGATGATGTGCCGCGTCGAGGTGTCGATGGTCGGATCCGACACGAAGCCGGCCCGGCCCGTCAGCGCTCGGGAGACAAGCATGGCGAACGAGTCGGGAACCTGGGCCTCACACACGCCGTGCCGGCCCTCGTCGAGCAACTCCGTGAATCCCAGGCAGGGATAGGCCATCAGCTTGCCCGAGCCGAATCCGCCTAGGCAGTTCATCGTGATGGTGTCGGACTGGTACTTGTCCAGTAGGTTGCGGGTGGCGATCGCCACGCGCGCCGAGTTACGGATTGCGTCCGGCTGCGTTTCGACGATCTTCTCCGCGGTTTTCATCCACTGCTCGGCTTTGGCGTTGGCGGCGTCGCCGTCCACGGCTTTGCAGAGTGAGTCGAACTCATCAAACCCAAGGTAGATTACTTTGGCGCCGAAGAAATCGCCTTCCGTACCCGGCTCACCGCTCCCGACGACCAGGATGCGGCTTTCGCAGATCCGCTTCAGGACCTCGCCGATCGGTGGCACCCGGATCGCGTCAGCGGCGCACGTCAACGCATCCGGCGGAGCGAATGTCGTGCGGTAGGCCGCGCGCGCTTCCTCGGCGAACTGCTCGGCGGTCAGCTTGCGGCGTCTGGCGGTCTCGAAGCACCGTGCCACGGCGACCAGGTCTTCGTCGCGCTCGGTGCTGACGCTGACCAGGGGTTTTTGCGCGGCAGCCGCCCGGGTGGTGATGGTCAGGAATGGTGCACAGCCGCCGAGCACGTAGTTGGCCAGCACCATCGGTTTGTTCCATTCGACCATCGGCCAGACGGCTGCACCGCTGCCGCCCAGCGTCATGACGTAGGCCAAGACTCCGTCCAAACGGTCTTTTGCGGCCAGGCCGGCTTGGACCGTGTCCTGGTGCGACGAGAAGAACTCAAACTCGATTCCGGGACAGCCCTGCTGGAGCTTAGCGGCCAACTCCTTTGCGCGAGGCTCCGGGTTCCAGCCGGGCCACGGCCAGTTCTCGATCGGCTTTGGATCGGACAGGAAAAAGACGCCCACACGCGGTTTCGCGGTGGGAGCATCCTGAGCCAGGGCGGCCAGTCCGCTCGGCGCCAGCACCGCGGCGGCAGCGATGCTCTTCAAGAACCGGCGCCGGCCGGCCGTGGGACAACTGTGGCAGCAAGGTTGGCAGGAATTCGCGTGCATGGTTCGCTCCTGATGGTTTGAGTCTTCGTTCGAAGGATTTCAGGGCAGGGAGAGGAAGGCGAGCGGCAGGAAATAGTTTACCCGCCGGTCGGCCTTCCCGGGCCAATCGGGACGGTCTGGGAAGACCATGCTACATGACGGTCTGGGAAGACCATCCTAAATTGAGTTGGGTGAGCGGTTGTAAAGAAACAACTCCGTAGTTTCGCAGTGAAGCGGACTTCAGTCCGCTCGGGCGGAATGAATTCCGCTCTACGAATTTGTGTCTTTACCCCCGTTACCCTTCCATGACGACCTTAACGCCGAGCAACTGCATCAAGTCGTGAGCGTCTGCGACGTAGTTACCGTAGAACACGACGCGGTGCAGGAGGGTCATCATGCCTTCCTTTTCCAAGACGCCGCTGCCCCAATTGGCCAGCATGGTGCGGGCGTCGGCGACCTGGGCCGTGCATTGCGTGCGGCAGCCACGGTCGTCGAAGTCGGGGATTTCGATGATCTTCTGGGCGGACAACAGCAGCGTGTCCAGATTCGCCAGCTTGGCCATGGTGATCTCCTGACCGACGCGCAGGTCCACTTCGAGCGCCGCGCCATGGTTGTCGTCGCGATGCGTGCGGATTGTGAACGGATGTCGCTGTCCGTCCGTGCCGTCCATCTTGGTGGGCGCGACGCAATGGGCGTGGATGACCGCGTTCTTTGAGACGTCGAACAGCGGATCGGTGACGAACCCCGGCTTGCCGAAGGCGTAACCGAACATGAGCATGGTCAGCGTCGAGTCCATGTCGCCCTCGCAGGCCCCAACCAGCCCCAGATCGTTCAGCTTGCTAAACGCCAGGCAGGCGTTGCACGGGTCATGCATGCAGAGCGTGCTGGTGACGGCCTGGGCCCGATTCTCAATCATCAGATTCTTCAGGCCCAAGAACAGGCGGGAACTATCGATAATGTCCTGCCGCGACGGTTCCACGATCTTCTTCGCCACCTTGAGCCAATACTGCTCGGCCTCGGCCTCGGCCGCTGCGGGATCGACCGCCTGAAAGACCGCCAACTGCTGCTCTCTGGTAATCGGGACCAGTTCCGTGCCAAACTTGGCTTTGATCTGTTCCGCATCGCAAGCCGGCTTGGTGCCCGTGGCTCGTCCGACGACCAGGATTCGCGACTGGCGCATGCGGGCCGGGACCCGCAGCAAGGCGACTACGCGGTCGATGTCCGCCAACTCCCGCGACGCGGCCAGGATCACGCGTTTGCCGGCCTTCTGCCACTGCGGCACGTACATCCAGTCGTGCCCGCTGAAGGGTTGCGAGAAGATCGCCGTCGGCAGCCCGGTGTCCACTTACTTGAGCAGCGGCTGCGCGCTGCCGTATGCAAGGTGGACCAGCAGCAGGGCATCGTCGCCCGCCAGTTTCGGCACGATTTCGTCCGCGGCCTTGGGGTCATTCGGGATCAACTCGCCACCAGTGAATTCGATATCGCCCAGCCGCTTCTGGAGCCCATCGAGATAGGGGCGGAACTTATCGACCTCGGCTTTGGCGTCGAACTCGGGTTTGGGCCACGCCCCGCCCAGCCCGACATAGACCACATGGACTTTCACTGGCGGCAGCTTGGGCCAACCGGCCTCTTCCGCCGCCTGCAATGGCCGCCAGACGACGCCGCCAGCCAAGAGCATCCCACTAGCCAAAGCACTCGTTCCCAGGAATTCACGACGTGTGCATTTCTCAACCATAAATCGGTCCTCCGCAAAACGGTTTTGGATTTGTTGTTAGTGGCTAGAAGAAGATTAGGGTGAAAGATTAGGGAACACCGTACTCGCTCAGTCGTGAACCGAACCTTAATCTTTCGCCTTAATCTTTCGCCTTAATCTATTCCCCTAATCTATTCCCCTAATCTTTCGCCCTAATCTATTCCCCTATCGTCCGCGTCTTACTTACGAGACGTCACACCGGCCAGGGACCCTGGAAGCCGCTCTCGACCAGTTTCATCTTATACAATTGGGCGAACAGACGGAACTTCCGCGCAAAGTCGCCGCAGAACAGCAAGTTGTGGTGGCCCGTCACCAGGCAGGCGTCGCTGCGGTCGGTCAACGCGATTTCGACGTTCGTCGTGCAACCGCCGGCCGGAGGCATCGGATGCGACACGACCACCTGGCCCGCGTACACGTCCAGCGCCGCCGGGGTGCCCGGATAGTAACGGACCATCGTGACCGGGTCGCCTTGCTTCCAGAACACTTGGATCGCGCAGCTCCCTTCGTTGGTATGGGCAAAACGACGGAGCAGGTATGGCAGCTCGGGACCGTCCGGTCCGTACAGCTTTGTCGCGCAGGTGCAGTGCGATCCGTAGTAGTGATTCTTCTCGGTGTCGTAGCACGGGTTGTGCTGGAAGCCGGGCCGGCCGGTCAGCAGGCTGCCCAGGAGTTGCGTGTACACGGCCGGGAAGTCATTCTCGCAAGCGGCCGGGATCAACTGGCTGTTGAGCGTCGCGAAACTGATGCACGGTTTGAGCATGCCTCGGCGCAGGCAGTTCATCGTCACACCGTCGGCCTGCTCGTCGGCCAGCAGCTTCTTCAGGGCCAGATGCGCTCGGGCCGCGTTTTCCAGCGACTCCTGGGTGATGCCGTGTTTTTCCTTGGCCCCGGCCGTGAACTGAGCAATGAACTCGTGGGCCGCGTCGTCGATTGGCACCTTCTGGAACTCCGCGGCATAGCGGGCGAACGGGATCACGCGAACCGTGGTGCCGAAAAACGGTTCGACGCCCTCGCGTGGCTCCGGCGCCTCGGTAATGCTCAGTAGCCGGCTCTGGGCCATACGCCTCTTGGTGCCGATCATCCGCAGGCCGTACTCGATGGCTTCCAGGTTATCGAGCGATTGGATCAGATACACGCCCGGCCGGCGATACTGCCGCACCGCGCCGTGCTTTACGCCCAGCCCGATGTAGAAGACCACGGGAATCCCGGCCGTCTCGGCGGCCTTCAACAGCAGGTCCGCCACGCCCAGACTGCCGTTGTAGAACATGATCAGCAGCAGGCCGTCCGGACGCTGAACGTCCAGTTCCTTGGCCAGCGTCTGGGCTTGGTCCTGGTTGGCGACGGGCCGATCTTCGATCGCGAGCTGCAGGCCCAGCTTCTTTTCCATTTCCCGCAAGTTAGCCGTGTATTGGCGCTGGCGTCCCTCGGCGTCGAAATCGTTGCCCGGCCAACTCCACCAGCCGTCCGGATTATCGGCGAACGTTTTGGAGGGCGGGTAGAGGAACGCCACACGGACGGTGGCGGGCTGACGGGCTTGGGGTTTGTTTTCCGCAGAGGCTGCTTCAGCCCTCTCGGCCCGCAGCGAGATCCACATCAAGCCACCCAGGGCCGCAGTCGAAACACCCAGAAACTGACGGCGATCGCAATCACTATCGCAACCACATCCAGACGCATCTTCCTGCACTCTTATGCCAAAGCCTCCTGTTGGTTGATGGTCTTGTCGTTGAATTCGTGAGCGCTCGGACAATCCATGTCATCCGGGGAACCGAAATCTCACGATTTCGGCTTCGGCGCGTTTCACAGCGGCCGGATTCTGTTGGTGAACGACCAGCGAAGATATCGACCGGACGCGGCATGGTTCAGCCGAGTCGACATCCTCCTGGACCGGTGACAGGATTCCTTGTCAAGCGTCGCCCACAAGTCAGCCGAAGTTGTGACTGCCAGGGTATCCATGCTCACGTCTTCCTTGTTTGCAGTTGTCGATTCACACCATTTGGAAAGCGTTACTTCAGTTCCTTGATAGAGATGTTCTTGAACCACAGCGGCGTGCCGTGGTGCTGGAGCACGAGCGGACCGACGGGTTTACTGAACTTGCACTCGAACTTATCGAGCACCAGCTCGCCGTTGAGATGCACGGTCACGAGCCCCTGTTCCAGCTTGATTTCAAAGTGGTTCCACTCGCCGGCCGGTTTGTCGGCAACCTTGAGCGGCTTGTGGTGCTGCGGATAGATGCCGCCGGAACCCATGCTCGGGTTGTCCCAAATTTCCACCTGCGGCTCACCGCGCAGGAAGACCCCGCTGTTGCCGCCTTTGGGGATCTTCCAGTCGATCAGGAGGATGAAGTCACCGAACTCCTTTTCGCTGGCAAGGTTCTTGGCCTTCCCATCGTAGACCATGACCCCACCGTCGGCCTTCCAGTGCCCTTCCGGGTCGGCTTTCCAGCCGGTCATATCCTGGCCGTTGAACAGGGAGGTGAAGCCCGCGAGCGGTTGGTTGTCTTCCGCCCCGGTGACAATCGAGAACAGGGCCACGAAACTCAGCAGGGCCGTCCAGAGAGTCTTGCAGTTGGTCATGAGAGATCCTTTCAAGGGTTAAGGGTGAGAGTATTACTTTGGTATGGGAAGCACGATGGTGGCGTTCTCGGCAAACGAGACCTCGCCGGGCTTATCTGCCATGCGGTACTGGACCTTCAACTCCTTGCGGACCCCGGAAGCCGGGTCGCCGCCGAAGGCCGCGTTGTAACTGGGCGACGGCAGGATAATCACGGGGAAATCATGGACGTGTTTGCGGAGGATCGTGGTCACGTCCTTGACGGTCGTGCCCGCACCGTACTCGGCCTTGACGATTTCGATCTTCACCGTGGCCTGTCCCGTCTCGCGGAGCAGCGTCGCGAGCTGGGCCGACTGGCCGCCCGATTTCTCGGCGATCATCATCGCGACCGCGACCGCCTCGTTCTTCAGCTCAGGAACCTTGGCTGCCTCCAGGGTCAAAGCAAGCATCGCGGCGCTGGGATAGCGGCCGATCACCTCCAGGACCAGCTTCTTCTCCGCGGTCCGCTGAGCGGTCTCCAGGGCGATGCGGCACATCTCCGCCCGCTGATCGTCGGGCATAGCGAATTGCCGCAGCAGCCGGATGTAGCCCCGCAGAGCCCGGATCCTATACTTATCGTCCGCAGCGTGCTTGGCCAAGTCGAGCAACACGGGCGCCACGTCCACCTCCATCCACTCGCCCAGCAGACGGCTGGCCGTCTCTTGCATGTCCGGCTGAGTATCTTTCGCTGCCGCGGCGACCGTCTCCAGAGCCTTGGTTCCGCCCACGGCGGCCAGCACTTCCAGGAACCGGCACTTGGCTGCGACGGATGACGATGCCACGGCAGCCACCAGTCGCTCGGCGCACGCTTCGCGGTCCGGCATGCGCTGACATGCTTCCCCGAGCGCCTTGACGGCCGCGGCCGCATCCTCGGTATTCTGCGTGCCGGCGAGCCGCGTGATCAGCACCGGCAAGTCATCCAGCGCAATGGCCTTTCCGAGGGCAATCAGGGCCACCGAGCGGACCTGAGCGTCGGGATCGTCGGCGGCCTTCCGCAGGAGGGGGACCGCCGTGCCGATCGCTCGCAGGCCGACCAATTGGATCAGGACCAGCCGCGTCTTGCCTTCGGCCTTGGCCAGCCGCGCGAGCATGTCCGCATCCACCTCCCTGCCGGGCACGGCGGCCAACACACTCAAGCTGGTCTGCGCCAGTCCCGCGTCGGTGCTCGCTGCCGCTTCGAGGAGCACGGGTACGCAGGAGGCATTGCCCAATTGCCCCAGCGCGCGGACCGCCGCGCTGCGCACCTCGTCCGTACCACTCTGCGCCGCTGCCAGCACCGCGGACAGGGCCGTGGTGTCGCCGCGATCGGCCAAGGCCATGATCAACCGAACCTGCCGTTCGGGCGTCGCCCGTACGAGTTCGGCCGCCAACGCCGTGGTCGCCTCGCGGCCGGCCAGTTCCCGAGCCACGCGCAGTCCGATTGCCAAGCGCGCCTTGTCCGGCGACCGCAACTGCTCGACCAGCAGCGGCACTCCGGCCGGCCCCCGGGCGAGAATGGCCCCGCGGGTGGCTTCGACGATGCTCTGTTTGGGCACGTCCGCCTTGCAGACCGCGTCGAACAGTTTCACGGCCTGCTCGCCCTTCCCGTCGGCCTGAAGTCTCTCGGCGCACCGGATGCAACCTTCGGCCACGGCCGAGCGGATCGCGGCTGGCGCTTCGGCCAACGAGGCTTCAAGTGCCTTTGCGGAGGCCGGGCCCCCGAGGTGCCCCAAGGCCACCGCCGCAGCCGACGCGACGTCGGGGTCGGCGTCCTTCAACCGGGCGGTCAGTCCATCGACAGCTTTCGAGTCGCGACGCACGGCGATCGAGTTGATAACCCCGATCAGCAGTCTGCCCCGCAGTTTGCCCAGGGCCTGACGCAGCGCGTCTTCTGCGGCCCGGTCGGGAATGGTTTGCAAGGCGATGCGCGCCCAGGAAGCGAGTTGCTCGTCGGCCAGCAGCGGCGTGAGCGCGGGCACGGCTTCCTTGCCGCCGTAGATAGCCAAGCGTTTGCAGGCGAGCGCTTTCTCAGCCGCCGGAGCGTCCGACCGGAGCACGGCCAAGCACTGGGTTTCCTGGTCGTCCGCCGGTTTCTTATTCTCGGCCCCCGCGGCAGAAGTTTGCGCGGCCGCCGCGATCAATACGGCACACATGGCAGAATATTGTGTCAACATGGTTGATGTACTCCCAAAACGAAAGTTGTCGTCACCCTAATCTTTGGGTGAAAGATTAAGCGGCATCAATAGGTGCACCACGGCTCACGGGCGGCCTCCGTACGCAGCCGGTTGGCTTGTTCGAAACGACCGTTGCCTTCGGCGATGTTGATGGTCAGGCTGGTCGATAGCTCATCGACTCTCCGGGCGTATCGGCAGCGATTGTGTTCACGCCCCCATAGGCTGTGCAGGGCGTCGTGTACCTGAAGAAATCGCTGATAGACCACGAGCGACTCGTGCAAAAAATACTGCTTGGCGTCCGTGCCGTAGGTTTCGGCTTCCTCTTTCAGGCACACGCCCCACGAGTGTCTGAGTCCTACCTCCATCCTGGCGATGCGTTGCAGCAGTTGCTTCGCCTCCTGCAGCGGAGGAGAAGCGACAAGATGTCGGCGATACGCTACGTCAAGGCATGCCGCACACTCCAATACCGAACCCAGCGAGCACTCCAGGCAGTAGATTCCATTCTCCGTTGCACGCAGACGCGCCGCCTTGGCCAGATTCGTCACGATGCTTTCCGTCGCCCGGTCCAATTGGTCGCACACGGCCATGATCGATGGCCAGGAATCGATCAGCGCGACGGACAGTTTCGCAAAGCTCAAGGCATGCGCGTAGACCTCAAGCTTTTCGTGAGGGAAGAACTGGGGCATGAGTGGTCGCTCGGACAATACGGGGAGATTAGGGTGAAAGATTAAGGTGAAATGCCGGCTGCATCGGCGTCAATAGGTGCACCACGGCTCACGGGCGGCCTCCGTACGCAGCCGGTTGGCTTGTTCGTCGTTCAGGAACTCGTTCTTCTTCGGATCGTAAGCGAGCTTGCGGCCCAAGAAGATCGCGATGTTGGCAGCGTGGCAGGCGATGTGCGACTGGCAGGCCACATCGGCGTTGACCCGCGTCTTGCCTCGCGACTTGACGCAGTTGAGGAAATCGCGGACGTGGGAAACGTGCGGTTGGCCGGGGAGTTCTCCCGACACACCGCTTGCCAGCAACGCCTGGGAGCTGGCGCCGAACTTGCCGCTGTCGCCCGTCTCGACCCAGCCGGTGTCGCCTTCGAAACGCACCGGGCACGAGCCCAGCGGCAGCCAGCCGTCGTTACGCAGGACCAGCTTCACGCCGTTGGCGTACAGGCCGCCTGCCGTGCCGTCGACGATCGGGTAGTATTCGATCGGAACCGTGTCATCGGCGTTGTTGGCCCATTGGCACATGTCGATGCAGTGGGAGCCCCATTCCAGGACGCCGCCGCCGACCAGTCCTCCGCCTTTCTCAAAGCCCGAATTCAGCAAGCTGCGGCTGAACGGGCGCCAGGCCGCCGTTCCCAGGAACAGGTCCCAATCGACATCCTCTTGGGGCGGCGCAGGTTCGGGCGTGGGCCAACCGCTGGTGTGCGTCCCCATACCGCCGGGATGAGCGTGGACCGCGCGGAGCGTGCCAAGTTTCCCCGTGCGCGCCAGGGCGATCGCCAGCTCGAAGTTGGGCACGTTCCGCCGCTGCATGCCGCCTTGGAAGACCCGCCCCGTGCGGCGGAATGTCGCAGCCAGCGCCAGGCTATCGGCAATGGTCTTCGTGCAGGGCTTCTCACAGTACACGTCCTTGCCGGCCCGGGCCGCATACATCGAGAGCATGGCGTGGTTGTTGGAGCCGGTGGTGATGAGCACAGCGTCGAGGTCGTCGCGGGCCAGCAGTTCGCGGAAATCGTGATACTCGACGCAATCCTTGTTGCCGTACTTCGTGTCGACCATGTTCTTCGTTCGCGCGCGGCGATCGGCTCGCGCGTCGCAGACGGCCACGCACCGCACGTCCGCTTGGCCGAGGAATTCTCCCAGGACGCCAGAACCGCGGCCGCCGATGCCGATTCCGGCCAGGTGAATGCGATCATTGGCGCCAGGCTGGTCCGGCGCGGACAGCACGTGTCGGGGAAGCACCAGGGGCGCGGCCACCACGGCCGCGGTTTTCAGGAAGTCACGTCGTTTCATGGACAGCTCTCCTCAACAAAAAAGGCCATTTCTCCCTTAATCTCTCCCCCTAATCGTTCTCCATAATCTACCCCTCCTCTCATCAAAGAACAATCGCTCGGCCAACTCCTCGGCCAGCTGCGAGTCAACTTTCTGGTGCGCCTCGACCGCCTGCGGAGTCGTGACCGGGATCATTTCGCAGCCGAACTTGTTCTTGATCGTCTTCTGACGCTTGCCGGGCAGAGCGCTGACCATCAGGATCTTGCACGTAGATCTTCACCTTCGGATACGGCGGCAGCGGAGGGAGCAAATCCGGCGCGGCCGCCCATCCACGATGCGGCTTCAGCCAACTGGCCGGCTACTTCTTACCGCTGGGGCGCAAGCCGGGAACTCTGCCAGATTCGATCGTCTGCCAGAACTTCGACGACAGCTTCTTGTAGATGCCCTCAATGCCGGCCGGGTCGTCCGGGTTGAACTCGATCCACACCTCGGGCTGGGGGATGTCTCTGGGCCGAGTGACCTGCTCGGCGTACTTGCGGAGCACCACGGTCGCCGGGCGATCTGTGCCGTCGGGGTTGATGATGCCGAAGTCGCTGTTCTCGTTCGTGCGGAATCCGCCCGGATACCACCAGCAGACCGCGCCATTGGCATCGCTTTGCCGGACCATTTTGAGGAAGTCCTCGTAGAACCTGCCCTCGAAATCCAGACTGGACGGGCTGGCTTGCATGAGGCTCATATCCCAACTGCTGACGCCATACTCGGCCCACATGACCGGCTTGGACGCATCGATCGCCCGTGCGTAGGCGACGGTGAACATTCCGGGACGCACTTGTTTCCAGTCGCCAATTCGACCGTAGCCTTCGGGTTCGAAGAGGTCGACGCCGCGAATCAAGCCACGAAAGTCGTAGGGCATGTTGTGGGCCTGATTGAAGGTCGGATCGCCGGCGACAGTCATCCGGAAACTGACCAGATGGTGCGGGTCGACGCTGCGCACGAGTTGCCGAGCCAGAGTGTAGTGTTCGTCGACGATCTCATCGATGAAGCGGCGGTAGTCAGTGACCATCTTGCCCCACGCCCCGTCGGAGCCGCACTGGGCGTCGAGCGGATTGGTTACGTGGCCCTCTTGGTTGCGAGGCACCGCGAAGTCCCAAGCCTTCTCCGCCGCTTCGAGCGTGACGTAATGTCGCTGGATCCACTGGCTCCAACGCTGGTCCCATCGCGTTCGTTCGCGCTGCCGTCCGAGGAACGGTTCCCACGCCAGGTCGTAGGCGAAAACGGTGTCGCTCTGGGCCAGGCGGTTCTGCACGATCATCTCGCGCAGCTTGTCCCACTCGAAGTCCATGGGCGTGCCCGGACGGAGCGAGAGGTTGACCTTCAACCCGTATTTGTCGCAGCGTTGGAGGTAATCGAACAGGTTGCGGTCGGCATGATAGTCAAAGCCGATGAACGCGCTGACCATGTTCATGCCCAGCCCCTTGATCCGCGCCAGTTCCCGGTCGAAGATCTCGGGGTCGTAGGCGCGGCGGCTCAGGTAGTGCTCGAACAGGAGCTGGTCTTCGATACCGATGCCGCTGGCGGGCATGTGGTTCACGCCGAAGGGGTACCATTTCTGTCCCTGGAGATAGAAGTCGCCGTCGCGGGCGGTGACGTACTGGGGTCTGTCCTTCGGTCGCCAGACACTCACCTCGTGCTGCAGCCGATCGATCACACGGTGGTCCTGGACGAGTTCGGCTACGACGCGATAGCCCTGGGCTGCCAGTCGGTCGGGGCCACAGCGGGTTTCGAGGACGACCGGGGCTTCGCCGCTCCTGGCCGAGGTGCCGAACTTGTGGTCGAACACTTCGACGCCAGAGGCGAGAAGGCGGATCCGCACCTCGGTGTCGCCCTGATTGGGCCGACGGATGTTGAGGACCCTGGCGCCCAATCGTAGCTGTTCGCCCGGAAAGACCGTGTAGAACTCGCTGCCTGCTTCGAGCAGGAAGACTCCCTGGAGCATTCGTGCGGCCAGCGCGGCGATGGCGTTGACTACCAGCGGTGCGGTGAGAAACGCCGGATCGTCCGACCCGAGCGTCGCCCAACCCTGGGCCGACTGGCCGGTTTCCTGCTGGAGCATCAAGGTCAGGGCGGGGCCTCGGAAGTCGCCACTGTCGCTGACGGCCTCGGTGACGGTGACCATGCGCCAGGGGCGGTTCTTGTTGAAGCCCGTACCGTGGGGACGCTGGTGGGGACACCACAAGGCCTTGGGTTGGGGCAGGTCGGGCGTTGCGATGAGGGCCTGCATCCCGTGGGGACGGACGCGCCGGACGTCGGTGGTTCGATAGCCCTTGTACGAGGGCCAAAGCAGTTCGGTGGGCGGGAAGTCCACGCGGTTGGTCCCGGCCACGTCGGCCAGCGGGCTCTGGGCCATTCCCAATTGGTCAATCCAGAATTCGTGGCGTCCGCCTTCCATTCCGGTGTGGGTGAAGGCCAGGCCGACGGTGATCCTAGCGGTGGCGGTGAACTTGAGCCGGTCGTTGAGTCCGCCGCGCTGCTGGCCTGTGGGACTGTCCTGCCAGTAGACGAAGTCAGCAGCTACGAGGGCCTGGTGCGTCCATTCCCGCTGGAGCGGTACGGTGGCGATCCAGCGGCTGCCATCCCGTTCGGAGCACTCGATCGCCAGCCGCTTGGTTCGATCACCGCTCTTGGCCCAGAAACATAGGACGTTCTGTGCGGGGTCGACGGTATTTTCGGGCAGGGGCGGACCGGCGAATGTCTCCCAACCGACCAGGTCGTTGATCGTGACATGCAGCGATCGTTGGGATCCCCCGGCTCCGTCGTGAGCGCAGGTGAAGGTGACGGGATTGTCAATTTTGTTGCTGGATCGCGTCCAGCCGGTGGGGCCGTCCGATTCGAAATCGTAGAGCACCCTGGTGGGTTGAACGGCGTCCAGTTTGGCCCGGATGTCGACGGGCTTCAGCCAGCCGTCCTGCACCCGGCGGACAGGGTCGGCGTACAGCGGAGTACCGATCGCGATGAGGTTCCCCTGGTGTTTGAGGAAACCGGCCAGGGTCGGTGCGGTTTCGACGGGCAGTTCGCTCCCGCCGGTGATGATCAGGAGATCAAATCGTTCCGGGCTGACGACGAAGGGATTCAGGAAGGCCGCCGCGTCGAGCAGGGTTGGCTGGTAACCTGCCTGGCGCAGGGCAGCGGCGAGGGTGTCGATGACGGTGCGATTCTGTCCCGGCCAGTCACCGTTGAGCAGGGCGATGTTGCCCTTGTCGCGCGGCTGCCAGGCGAGTCGTTGGAGCAGTTCCTGGGCTTCGACCTGATCGCGTTGGAGCTTCTCGGCGGCCTCACGCGAGAGGATGGTGATCGGTCTGGCATAGTGGATCGGCACCAGGGGCTGCCGCCAGTCGGTTCCCAGCCAGCAGGCGAGTACGATGTGTTTGGATTGGCTTCGCCGCAGCGCCGTGAATTGGAGTTGCTGTTTGCCCGTGCCACCGACCATCGGACGTTGGGCCTGGAGTACGTCGACCCCCTCGCCCTTGAGTTCGCAGTTCAGGCGAACCTGGCCGGAGGAGGCCGGCAACGACCAGGAGACGGTGACCTCAAACGGTGCTTCCTCCACAACCTCGGCAGGGAGCGACTCGATGGTGCAGGCGATTGCAGGTTGGGGCTTCTGTGAGCCGTCTGTTCCGGAGATCTTTCCCGTTTCGGCGCGACCGACGCTGGCCGTCGGTCCGATCAAGCAGAGCACCAACCAGCCGATTCCTGCGAGTTCTCCGAAGTTCTTCCGCATAGTGCGTCCTTCCCTCACAACAACTTGGATTTGTCGTCGCGGCCGTAGGTGCGTCTCAGCCTTTCGCGGAAAAGTGTCCCGCGGTGGCGCACAGGAGCTTCGCATGATACCCGAAGACACTTCACAAGTGCACGACGGGTCCCGATCGCGTGTTCTGTTTGTTCGTTACGCTAGCCGCCGGTGGCTCGGGTTGTGAGCGGCAAGGCGCTAGCCGCCGGTGGCGTGCGTTGTGAGCGGCAAAGCGCTAGCCGCCGATGGCTTGATCAAGGGCGGTTGAACAGAACAAAAAAGTCCCTCGCCGCAGGGCGGCAAAGGACTCTTAATTACCGGAACCCGACGACGGGGGTGGTCACGAGCCCGGTCGCACTACTGGGCCAACTGCCTCGGTTGCAGTCGGTTGACCCACAAACATTCCATCCCAAAACAGTGTGTGCTTTGTACCTTGTCGCAACCGTTTGTCAGAACCGGAAATCAAGGCGGGCCGCAACACCGTGGTAGAACGCGGTTCCTTCCGCCGCAACACTAGGACTGCCGTAGTCCTGGTTATCGTGGACGGGGTCGAGGCGAGGTTGCTGCTGCGACGCCAACGCCACTCCGTTGATCCACATCACTTCATAACCGACGCGGGCGGCAAGCCGGGGGGTAATCTGGTAGGTGCAATTCAGGCCGATTTCGCCCAGGAAGGCCCCTTCGCATGTCGACGCTGAATCCACATCTTCGGAGTCCACCCCCATATCGGCTTGGTTGCTGGCGTAGTTGGCGTAAATGCCCGCCTTGCCGGTCGCCACTAGCTTAAACGGTCCGCCCCGATCCAAAAGCGTGATGTCCGAGCCAAGTTGAAAACCATAAAGATCGTTGAAACTCCTCACGAACATGGGGAGTGGGTTGCCTTGGATCGGCTTTGACGAGGGCGCAGGGAGGGTGCCTCCGATCGGCGCTGACGAGAGCAAAAGGGTGCCTCCGACCGGCGTTGCCGAGTACGAAAGGAGTTCGTTGAGCTCAACGAAACGGAAGCCGCCGAACACGCTGATCCAGTCACCAATCGGTCGCTTGAGATTCAACTCAAAACTGCTCATTTGCGATCGGTACCCGGCGGAAAGGTCAACGCCATCGGCGGCGGTCAACCCCAAGAGCACCCGAAACGGGAACCCGAATCCTACCAGATCGCGGTTAATGGTCGGGGTTTCGGCGACCGAGTCGTGGACCTGGAACCAACGGAACTCGATATCCGCCCGCAAAGTCGAGCACGATGGACGGGTTATTGCTTGGCTACGAAGCGGAGCACCGGGAACTGCTGGCCGTGATCAAGCAGTGCCAGGGGAAATAGGCTGAACAACAGGCGGCTTGGCTACAGGCCGAGTGTTCACGGCCGAATTGGAAGAAGCCCAACGGGAAGGGATGCGTCACGTGATCGTCTTCCAGCATCACCCCAGGTTCGTGGAGAGCATCGACACCCCAGGTTCGTGGAGAGCATCGACGAGCCGGATGGGTATCGCAACCTGCCCCGCCAGGAGCGGCATCGGTTGACGGGACATTACATCCTTGGCCCGTGCAGCACTTCGGTCGCACGCTCGCCCTGGGCGAAGTGATACAGGAAGATGCCGGCCGCCACACCGACGTTCAGCGAGTCCACGCCGGACCGCATCGGGATGGTCACCCGCCGGTCGCAGACCTCGATCCACTCCGGGGCCAAGCCAAAGCCCTCGCTGCCGAACAGCAAGGCCGTACGCGGCGCCGGGGTGACGCGGCTTAACGGTTCGGCCTGATCGTCCAGAACCGTGGCCACCACTTCCACGGCGAACTCCGTTTTCAGTCGCCGCAGGTCCGCCCGCAGGTCGGTTGCTTGACGGATCGGCAGCCCCAAAATGTTGCCCATCGACGTCCGCGCCACGCGCCGCGAAAACGGATCGCAGCATTCCGGCCCCACGATCACGGCCCGGGCGCCAAGCGCTGCACTGCTGCGAATAATCCCGCCGACGTTCTCCGGATCTTGAACGGCCAGGCAAATTGGGATCAGGACGGGGCGATCGGAGCGATCCAAAATCAGGTCCAGCTCCGGATTCGGGGGGCGGGCACCGCAGGCCAGCACGCCACGGTGGAAGCGATAGCCGACCAGGGCCTCAATGACGGCCAGGGGAGCCGTGTAGACGGGAGTCGCATCTGACAACTGGGGCAGTAATTGATCCGCGAAACGCGGTTCCGCTAATACGGACAGCACCGGCAGTGGGCTGGCCAAGAGCTGTTGGGTCAGACTCAAGCCCTCGACCACAAACCACTGCCGCTGACGTTTGACAACCTGATACTTGAGACCGCGGTACGCAGCGAGGCGTGGGTCGTCGATGTCGTGAATCGGGATGAGCGGCATGGGAAGGAAAGCTGCCAATCGCTGTCAGTGCTATCGCCCGTCAGCGACGCGGGACAATAATGCTGATGCCCCGCTTAGCGGCTCGCGTTCGCAGGCCGCGTTCGAAGTAGACAAACGGATACGATTCTTGCTTACGCGACCACGCGAACGTGCTCTTGACCATTTCCAACGGCAGTTGCTTGTTCTTCACCATGACTACCACCCGATCGATGAAGGCAAAATCCTGCGGACGTTGGATACGCAGGCCGGCCTCCAATTGCTGCTTGAGATCGGCCACCTGCACGCCGACACTCCCCGCTTCCTCGTGGGTTCGCGTTTGGGCCTGCGCCCAATCTGCGGTCAAGCAGCCCAGCAATACCAGCAAGCCCCAGCAGTTTGCACGGCGTAACGACATCGGCACACCTCCCACCAGACGCGGTCGAGCCGCAGAACAGGCACGCAACAGGGCTTGTAACCAAATCGCGTGGCGCAGGCAAGGGCGAATGAGGGGCAAGAGAATGCTGGCTTGTGGCGGCGCTGAAAGCGAACCAAGGTCACGGGCTGCTAGCAGCCAACGGTCTTCAACGGATCCTGCGTCCACCTCAAGCACGAACGGCGGCAGGCTAGTGCGTCTTCAAGGCTAAGAAGTGGGGTAAGCATCCTGCTTGCCTTTCGATGCATCGCGTCAAACGCAAGCTGGAAGCTTACGCATCGGTCACCCCAAGATTAAGCCTTGACGACGCACTAGCAACCAAGTAGGTCTGGCTTTCCAGCCTGAAGTCAGGCTGGAAAGCCTGACCTACAGACGCGCGCACTGTGCGTCGCCTCGCTTGCCAGCGGCGGGCTGGCTTGGCTATGCTGCTGGGCATGAGAATCCTAGCCGTACTCTCGTGCGTCTTCTGCCTCCTCGGTTTCCGCTCGACCGCCACCGCCGAATCGAACGCCCCACCCTGGACGCGGTTCGAGTTCCAGCAGGTCGAAATGGCGGTGCCGATCCGCATCGTCTTGTACGCCGCGGATGCCGCGACTGCGGAGCAGGCAGCCCAGGCGGCGTTCGCGAGAATTCATCAATTGAACGGTGTGTTCAGCGATTACGACGAGACGAGTGAATTGCGGCGGCTGTGCGAGAAGGCCGGCCTGGGCAAGCGTGTGCACGTCAGTGACGAGCTGTGGCGAGTGCTGGTGAAGGCCCAGGAAGTCTCGGAGAAGTCGGACGGTGCGTTTGACGTCACGTGCGGCCCCCTCGTGCAACTGTGGCGTCGCGCCCGGCGGCTGAAGGCCCTGCCAGCGGCGGAACGTCTGCAGGCCGCACGACAACTGGTGGACTATCGCCTCGTGCGTCTGAATCTGCCGGGACAAGCGGTGGAACTGCTCAAACCCGACATGCGATTGGATCTGGGGGGCATCGCCAAAGGCTACGTGGTGCAAGACGCCCTGCAAGTGTTGCGTGAACATGGCGCGCCTGCGGCCATGGTCGATGCTGGCGGCGATTTGGGGCTGGGCGAGCCGCCACCCGGCCGGACTGGCTGGCGCATCGGGATTGGAACGACCGATCCCAATGGCCCACCACGGATCTATCTGTGCTTGTCACGAACGGCGGTGGCGACTTCAGGCGACATGTGGCAGTACGTGATCATCGACGGCATGCGCTACTCGCATATCGTCGACCCACGGACCGGCGTAGGATTGACCGACCACAGCACCGTCACCATCGTGGCTGCCGACGGGACCACCGCCGATGCCTTGTCGACCGCCGTCAGCGTGCTGGGTCCCGCAAGAGGTCTGCCGTTGGTCGAATCGATTCCCGGCGTGGCGGCCTGCATCCTGCGGCTCCACGACGGCCGGCTCGAAGTCCACGAGTCCCGGACGTGGCCCAACCTCCCGATTGACACCACGGCCAAATAGCAGCGAGTGTCTTCCTCAGTGGCGTCCCCATCGTCAACGGCAGGGGATTGTATCCCGGCGGGCACTCGCGTATTCTGACGCGACGAGGGTGCGGGAGTCTGTCGGGGGCGGCCCCGACAGACGCCCGCCCGCTGGCTCCCACGCCACACCGTTGAGGCTCGACATTCCCAAACCATTCCCACGCAAAGGGTCCTGAACATGTCCCACCGCATTGCTCGACCCCAGCCGACTTCTGCCGTCTCCCAGACCTCGGAGAACTTGCCCCGCCCGCCCGCGAAGCGGGCGTCGCGCCGCCGGTTTCTGACGACCGCGGCAGCAGCGTTGGCGGTGCCCTATTTCGTGCCTGCGTCCGTCTTGGGGCTGGGCGGCCGCACGCCGGCTAACGATCGCATCCGCATCGGTCACATCGGCGTCGGCGGCCAAGGCAGCGGCCATGTCGGTGCCATGATCGGCAACCCGGCCACGCAAGTTATGGCCGTCTGCGATCCGTTCCTAGCGAAGCGCGAGGCGGCCAAGAAACGCGCTGACGACCAATACGCCGAGCAGATCGGCAAAGGGTCCTACCAGGGCTGCGACGCCTACAGCGACTTCCGCGACCTCGTGACCCGCGACGACATCGACGCCGTGGTCATCGCCTCCCCCGAGTTCTGGCACGCCCTGCACTCGGTGTGGGCCATGCGGCATGGCAAAGATGTCTACTGCGAAAAAGCCATGACCTTGACGGTCTACGAAAGCCAAGTTGTCCGCGAGACGGCGCGCCGGCTCGGACGCGTGTTCCAACTGGGGACGCAGCAGCGGTCCGACCGTAACTTCCGCTTCGCCGCCGAACTGGCGCTGAACGGTTACCTCGGCAAACTGCACACGGTCAAAGTGGCGGTGCCCGGCGGCCGCAGCTTGCCCGTCGCCAAGCCGGCTCCGGTGCCCGAGGGTCTGGACTTCGAAATGTGGCTCGGCCCGGCGCCTGCCAAGCCGTATAACGACCTGCAGTGCAGCTACAACTGGTACTTCGTCCACGACTATTGCATTGGCTGGATCGGCTCGTGGGGCGTGCACCATATTGACAGCGCCTTGTGGGGTGTGCCGATCTTCCATACCCAGCCGATTGAGGTCTCGGGCACCGCGGTCTTTCCCACACAGGGCTTGGCGAATACCTCCATCTCATGGCGTGTGGAGATCCTCGCCCAAAACGGCCTACGTATGATTTTCACCGATGATGGCGGCCAGCCCCACGGGGTTCGCTTCGAGGGCGACCAGGGTTGGGTGCACGTCGTCCGCGGGGGCATCCAAGCGGAGCCGAAGTCACTGCTGAAACTGGCGCTCAAGGCGGACGACGTGCACTTGGTTGAGTCGTCTAACCACCACGCGAACTTCCTCGATTGCATCCGCACGCGGCGCGATCCGGTGTCCCACGTCGACGCCGGCTTTGCGGCATCGGTGTTGACGATTGTCTCGGACATCGCCACGCGGCTGGAACGTAAGCTGGTCTGGGATTGGTCGGCCGAACGGTTCGTGAACGACGACGTGGCCAACGGCATGTTGCGGCGGCCGATGCGCAGCCCCTGGGTGTTGTGATGGAGAATGAGGCCGAATACCGAAGTTATTTTACGGTCGTTCCTTTGCGGGAGTTTGTGCCATGCGATATCTCTTTGCGTTCACGATCTTGCTGGCGTTCGCAGCCAATTCGGTGGCCGGGGCCGAGTCCCCAGTTGTGATGCCGGTCGACCAGGCGTTCGAGTTGCTGAAGACCTACGACTACGGTGAGCTCGACCAGCCGTTGCGGGTCATCGAACTGCACGTCGGCCGGTTCGCCACCGATGCAGCTCACAAGGCTCAGATCGCCGAGCGTCTGGCGACCTATTTGGGGGATCCCAAGAGTTCGTACGCAGTCAAGGTTTTCGTCTGCCAGCAGTTGTTGGTCGTCGGTACCGAGGCGCAAGTGCCGCTGTTAGCCAAGTTGCTGGATGACCCGCGGACCGTGGAGATCGCGCGGTTTACGTTGGACGCGATCCCTGGCGAAGCGTCGCTGGTGGCGATCCGCGGCGTCGCCGCAAGACTGCAGGGCCTGCCGCTGGTCGGGACTCTCAACTCCCTGGGGCTGCGCCGCGACACGCAGGCGGTGCCCCTGCTGACCAAGCACGTCGCCAGCGGCGATCCACAAGTCGCGGCCGCCGCCGCCGAGTCCCTGGGCAAAATCGCCACGACCGAAGCCGCGGCGGCCCTTAGCAAGGCCGAAGTACCGGCCAAGGCTTTGGCCGCTTTGCACCACGCCCAACTCCAGTGTGCCGAACGGCGGGCTGCGGCGGGCGATCCGGCCACCGCAGTGGCCATGTACCGGCAGGTGTGGTCCGCGCAGCGTCCCACGGCGTGGCGTCTGGCCGGACTGCTGGGCCTCGTGAAAGTCGCGCCGGATCAAGCCACACCGTTCGTGCTTCAAACGCTGGCCTCGGACGATCCCTTCGCGCGGTCCACGGCCATGCGGCTGAGCCGCGATTTGCCGGGCCAGCCCGTCACCGCGGCCCTGCTTCAGCAATTAGACAAGCTGGATGCCACAGGACAGGCCAGCCTGCTGAGCG
>JAPLNJ010001195.1 GCA_026692885.1 Planctomycetota bacterium
CGTTGATGTGCGATTTTTGTGTAACTTCGCAGGGACGCGAGGTGTACCAGGACCGCATGTCCGCGGTACTCAGAATCGGCCGTTCGGTGTGGAACACGGGCGCCAACTGCAGCGTGTTCTCGAAGCGGATCGCTTCCCAGATGTGCTGCACGACGCGATTCATGTTCAACGTCAGGAGGATCCGCCGGCGCAGGTCGTCGGCGGCGACTGAGGCCGGCCGGATCCGGATGCGATCCGATCGCAGGACCTGCTCGACCAGTCGCACGACCTGGGCGAGCAGCGTCACTTTCGCCCCCTTCCACGTCGGCTGCATCTGGTCATAGACGTCGCGGGCCATCTTGAACACAAGCGTTTGCAGCCGGTGTCGGCGGCCCAGTTCCTGCAAGTCGATGGTGGACAGTCGCGTCACGTCCGGCTTGCCCTCCAGGATGGCCGCCAGTTCCGCGTGGGTCGGCGTGTCGGAGGCGTTCAACTCCAGCACGGGAACCCGTTCGAGATCGAGCGTCAATTCCGGCTGGAACACGTGTTCAACACGCAGCACGTTCGGCCAGGAGATTCCAAAGCGAATTTCCCGTTGCCGCATTGGTTCGACCAGCGTCCGCGGCTTGGGCGTCGGCGGCGGCTTGTCGCCGCCTTCTTCGTGCGGCAAGAACGTGAATGGCACGCCAAAGATGTTCACGTACTCCGGCTCGAACAGACCCGTTTTGGGATTTACGTCGTAGGATGTCCGCCGCAGCCCGCGCCCCACCACCTGCTCGCACAGCAACTGGCTTGTGAACGCCCGCAGACCCATGATGTGCGTGACCGTCTTCGCATCCCAGCCCTCCGAGAGCATCCCCACGGAGATCACGTTCTGGATCTGCTCGCCGGGCCGGCCGGACTGGCCCACGGTGTCGACCATGCGGCGCAATAACTCGGCCTGCTCCTGCTTGGTCAGTTGCTTGACCGGGCCATCTTCATCGTCTTCGTCATCGACCGCGAGAGCGACCGCTTGATCCCGGCCCTCGGCCTGGTCCAGCACTTTCGAGTCAATGTGCAGCGTTCGCTCCGGTCGGCACAATTCCTCGATATGAATTTTCTCGTGGTCCAGCGCGTACTTGATCCGCGCCGCCGTCTCCGTGCGGTTGGCAACCGTGATCATCACCGGCGGCACCGGATGCCCGGCATTCTTCCAGTCGCGGGCCGTGTCCAGCCAGTCGGTGCCCAGCAGGTCGTAGGCCATCGTCACGATGTCCGGCAGCGGTTCATGCGGCTGCGACTTGCGATTCACGTCGTCGGTCACGTCCGGGTCGCGGTACAGGTGGTAGAAGCGGCTCTTGAACTCCGAGGTCAACCGCCCGTTGTCGCGAATCACCACGCGCGGTGTCTTGACCAGTCCCGACTCGATCGCATCGTTCAATCCGAAATCGCTCACGATCCAGCCGAACAGGGCTTCTTCGTCGCTCTTCTTGCCCGACGGAACATAAGGCGTGGCGGAGAAGTCGAAACACTGCAGGATGCCGCGCGCGCCGTGAATCCGGTCCAGGCCGCCGACCCACTTGGTGGCTTCCTCGAGATCGGCCTTGGCCAGTCCGCGGACCTTCGACTCGGCGGGCACGCGCCAGGCATGGTGCGCTTCGTCGTTCACCACGACCAGTTGGCGGGCCGAGGCCATCTCGCCCAGCACCTCGCGGACGTAGGCTTCGTCGCTCTTCGGCCCGCGTTTGTCGACGCTCCGCCGCTTGGCGACCTGCTCCTCGGTGTCCCATTCCAGCTTGTGCCAGTTGTGAATCAGCACCCGCCCTTGCCGCAGTTTGTGATACAGCCCGACGGGCACAATCTGGAACTCGTCGTAGTAATTGCCGGGCGAATCGGGAATCAGCACCTGCAGGCGATTGCGGACCGTCAGGCCCGGCGCGATCACCAGCACGTGTTTGCTGAAGCGGTCGTCGTTGCCATAGGTGACCTTGTTCAACACTTCCCAGGCGATCAGCATCGTCATGACGATAGTCTTGCCCGTGCCGGTGGCCATCTTGGCGCACCAGCGGGCAAACGCACCGCCGTCGCCGGGAATAACGATCCCTTGCCGTGTGGCGGGTGGCGCTTCGGTGAGCCAAATCAGCGTCTCGATGGCTTCCAGTTGGCAGAAGAAGAACCGCCGGGCCTCGCGCTGGTTCAAATCGTACCAATGCTCCAGCAGCCGGCGCGTGATCCCCGTGACGCCCGGCCAGTGCGCCTCGCGCCACGCCTGGACCAGCGGCCGGAGTTGGTTCACCAGCGGCAGTTCGATGAACTGGCCGGGATCGTCGAAGCCTTGGGCATCGGGCGACGCAACCACATAGCCGGCGGGCCGCCGGCCCTCCAGTTGCGTAAAGATGCGGTATTTCCGCTCGTAACTCCAATACTTGTTCGGCTCGGCAAAGGGCGCATTGAGAATCAGGTCCCCCGCGCCCAGATGGTATTTGCGTTGTGGCATGGCCTCATTCTCCAAGTCGCGAATGTGCTTCGCGACCGTCCAGAATCTCAGCGCCGGCGGACGAATGCTTCTTTGCGGCCTTCCGCAGGCGATCGCGTCGGTGCCCGAGCTTTCGTTCGCGGTCTGGACCCTCGACAATGTGGAGCATGTCGTTTGTGACCAGGATTCGTCCCCTGGTGAAAGCAACGGCCACAAAGAACCGGTCGACCTTTTCGCTCTGTTCGTGAATCACACGCTTAATTGCTTGCATCAACTCTCCCGTCGGCGACACGTTAACCTCCGTCTGGTTGTCCGGACTCATCCAGTACCGAAGCACCTCCAGTTCATTCCCCGTCTGAAAGCCCGATTGGATCATCGGTACCACGATCCTTTGGTACTCACTCCTGATCTCGCCTCGCGCATCAATCGAAAGCTGAATCTTATCCAGGGCAAGCCGGCCAAGTAGTTCGCCAAGATGCCCATGTGGATTAAATTTCTGTTGCCGTCCGACGAAGTGCACGAAGATGCCGGAATCGATAATGACGGTGTCGGAGGTAAGACCATTCATTCGCGCTTCGCTCCGATCCTCATACTGTCGATCACATCGGCGCCGAAGAACTCCATCGGCAGGCCAGGTTCCAGCTTCCCGTCCTCGGAAACGCGCAAGTTCTTGACTCGTGGCGTTCCTTCTTCGTCCGTGTACAGATACGCGATCGACAAGTCTTCCGCGGTCAACTTCCCCTCGGAAATCAAAGCCCGCAGGCGGAGGATGATATTCGCGCTGTGTGTCTCGATGAGCGAATGGACGCCACGCTTCATCCACAATTCGGCAAGAAAGTCACCCATCTCCAACTGAGCCGTGGGGTGCAACTGTGCCTCGGGCTGTTCAACCATCACCAAGTGACCCCTCGGGGCAATTCCACCTTGAACGATGACAGGCAGGCATTGCCCGACACCGAAGCCAAAATCCGACAAATGCGATTCCGCCTTCGTGCACCGGTTGACCGCTTTCGCGTTAGCGATGTACCCTCGCATTGTCGACTCGAACCGAATGTCCTCGACGTCGGCAATCCTGGCGAGATGGCGACGAACGAAGTCGGCACCGTCGCCGTTCTCAAGCAGAAGTCGCTGCAACTGCGGCATGGCGAACTGTCCCCTTTGCCCAACGTCATCTTCCGGCGGAGTCGCTGTAACGATCACTCGCGTCGATTCCTCTCGCACGGCTTCCAAGTGGCGAATGGAGGACAATTCGTAGCGAATTGGGGTCAAGAAGCGATCGGCAAGGATCCGCGCGACGGTGTGATGCGGCTCTGTCGAACGAGCTGGGAATTGCAGCAACCTGACATCGGGGTTCCGAAGCCGACCGAAGTCCTCGTGAACCTTGGTATTTCCAAGCGTTACGACTACTTGATGAATTCCGTACTGCCCACGCGGACTGTAGCTGACTTGCCCCTTAAGTTCGACATCGGCCGTTTGTTCCTGGATAGCGGCCTGGCCCGCGTGGGCGGGCACCGAAAATGTGAATTGCGATTCGTCCGTGTAAGGATCAATTCTCGGACGCACGTTCTTGGCGGCCTTCAACAGCAGTAGTTGACGCTCCTCCGGCAGATCTGATGTCGTGAAATGAAGCCTAAATCGCAGGCTAACGTCACCGCGGAGGGAATTGCGGAGCTCGGAGAATTCACCCAGTTTCACGCGCGGACCGTCTGACACGAGGAATTGCCGCTGAGTCACGTCCAGCGATTGCTGCAGCATCAGCAGGAATTTGACCAATGTCGATTTCCCCGCACTGTTTCGACCGATCAACACGGTGATGGGCCGAAAGCGAATCACCACGGGTTCAGAAAAAACGCGAAAATTGGCAACTTCCAGACTAGTCAGCATTTTGAATCTCCTGACGACGATGCTAATCGACGTGCAGTACCTTGAGGCTCTCAATCCCCCGATCGTCGACAATCTTTACGGCCACACGCCGAGACTGACTGAGCGTGAAGGGCAAGGAGACCGTTCCCCGATAGGCCTCGATCAGTTCCTCGTCAATCTCGGCGCGCAGTGTCTTGGCCAGACGCGCCCAACCGTCCTTCGGCCCAGCCATAGGAAAAAAGACTTGGCGCGGGTACAGGCTGCGACCGTCGTAATCTGTGTCCAACATCCACACGGCAATCCGCCGCGTGTCGCCGGATTCGATCTTGCCGCTTACCGGATTGTAGTAGTCGAATCCGTTCACCTCGACCTCCCATTGGCCGGCGTCCTTCCCGCGGTGGATCTTGCGTAGCGAAACATCCGGCTGGCCGATCAGCCAAAAGCTCTCATTGCTGGCCCGCTTCTTCTTCAAGTCGTCGGTCAACAGGTCGGTGTTCATCTGGACGCGCAGGAACAGCATCCCGGTCTTTTCCTGAGTCAGTTCGTCGATGTCCTTGGCCGCTTCGGGATCGAAGTGGAAAGCGGCGAACAGCAAGATGTCGGGCCGCGGCGTCAGCGTGCGGGCCTCCTCCCACGCCAGTTCAACCTGTCGCTGCTCGAGCGGCGCGTGCTCCGGGCCGAATGACACGGCCACCGTCTTCGGCTTCTTGTCGTTCGTTTCGCCGATCGCGTTCAGGCAGCGCGTGGCCCCCAGCGGTTCCAGACGCGCGAACTCGATCTTCTGCCCGCCCTTGCCGCGTACGCCCGTCTTGGCCAGTTCGTCCCGCCATTCGGCTTGCCGAGCCGTCTCGCCGTAGCGCGACACGGACACGTCGGCCGTGAATTCCAGCGTCGGCTGTGGGCTGGGATCGGCCACGCCCGGTAACCGTGGCTGTTTCTGCAGCGAGACCGGCCGCGACTCGACGACGGTTTCGATCGGCCGCACGGTCACGGCCGGAACGGCTTCGACGGTGAACGGGCCGGAGACACGGGCTTTGCTGCGGTCGATTTCCGGCTGGTCGTACAGTGTCTCGCGTTCGGCGTACTTCATGATCGCCGCGTCGATCTCCACACGCGTCAGGCCTTCGCGGATTTCCGGGTTGTTGGCAATCGACTTGAGCGTGACGTGCGGGACCGTCTTGTAGACAAACCCGCTGCCGACACCTTCGTCGAGCCGAGCCAGCGTGAAGTAATCGAAGTCGGCCGTCATCAGCCGCTGCTTGGCCAGCGTGATCGCCACCCGTGACGTGTCGCACGTGATCCACCGCCGGCCCCAGTGCTCGGCGACGTATGCTGTGGTGCCCGAACCGCACGTTGGATCGAACACCAGATCGCCAGGGTCGGTGGTCATGAGAAGGCAACGCCGGACAACGGTTGCACTTGTCTGCACGACGTAAACCTTCTCGCCAGCGCCTGCAACATCATCCCATAGATTCGTGACCTCATAGGCTGGGAAATCATCCAGGTAGCGAACGTATCGAAGTGTTCGTCCGGCTTTTTGAATTCGGTTGTTTGCAGCGAGCTTTCGAAGACCCTCGACTGTCGTTTTCCAACAAGCGTTGGTCCCGGGATGAAAAGTCTCGCCGTTGAATTCAAACGGGACGGTCGTGTTCTCGCGGAATGCGCCTGACGTCAAATTGTCAAGTTGATATGGCCTCCACCCCTTGGGGATGGCCCGCGGGTTCGCTCGCTCCTCCTGAGTCATCGGCCTGCGAGCTCTTCCGTCTGGCGACTCAAGTTGGTCGTAACGTGCGCCCGTTGAGTCTCCGACGCCAACGAGTTTCTCACGGAAGAGCGACCGATACTTGACCATTCGCGAATTCTTTGCGTATAGGAGCAGGTAATCAGCCACAGACTTCAGCCCACCCGTGCCCAGGCCACCGGTTTTCTGAACGAAAATCTGGCCAAGGAAATTCTTCGCCCCAAATACGTCGTCCAAAGTTTCCCTGACGTGATGCACGTTCTCATCCGAGATTTGAACGAAGACAGAACCAGATTCGTGGAGGAGGTCGCGAGCAAGGAGTAGACGATCACGCAGATACGCCAAATACGAATGAATGCCAAGTTCCCAGGTGTCGCGGAACGCCTTCACCATTTCCGGTTCTTGCGTCAAATCCTCGTCCTTGCCGTCCTTGACATCGCGGTTACTCACAAACGGCTGGAAATTCGACCCATACCGAATCCCGTACGGCGGGTCGATGTAGATCATCTGGACCTTGTCGGCCAGGCCTTCCTTTTCCAGTAACGAGTTCATCACGAGCAGGCTGTCGCCGGCGACCAGGCGGTTGGTCCAGCCGTGGCGGTGCTTGTAGAAATCCAGTGCGTCGCGGAGCGGCGGGTTCGCTTCGGGCGATTCGAACAGCGACAACTGCCGTTTCGACGGCGGGGCGGAGCGTGTGCCGTTGGTGCGAACCGCGTTGATGATCGTCTTGGGATCGATCCGTTCGTGGACGTGCAGCGAGACGACGGGCACCTCGAAGCTGGTCCGCTCGGCCTTGCCGGCCCAGACCAATTGCGGGTCCAGGTGCGGATCGTATTGATACGTCTTCTTCGGCACGGCCAGCGGATCGGTGGTCGCCGTGACCAACCCCACCGGCGGATTGTTCGTCCGCTGCTTGTCCGTATGGGCGTAGTTCGAGATGTCCCGTTTCTCCGCCTTCTTCTTCGCCATGATCGTCCCGTTTCCTCCGTCGTGTCGCCACGATGTGTAGGTCCGGCAAGCCGAGCCGGACCCCATTGCCGCTCGGCTCGCGGCACCTACTTGGCTGCGGCTGTGCCGCGTTACGGAACCATGTTACCGACGGCGACTGCGGAATGACAGCGGGCGATTCTCCCGCCCCAGGGCCGTTCACGGCCACTGCTGTGAACATCTTCGGACGGGCCGGTATTATACAAGCACGACGCGCCAGCAAGTGAGTCCTCCTCGGTCTGGCAAGCGGGAATCGGACTCACTCGCTGGCGCGTCGCGCTTGTATTTCTGGCCGCTGGTTGGTTGCAAAGATGTTCACATCAGTGGCCGTTCACGGCCCTTCTCCGCCGCAGGCGGTCCTAGGCCCGGCGTTGACGCCGGGTTGAGCCGTCGCCCAACCTCGTTTTTCGGTAGCCCCGTTTACGACGAACCAGGAGCAATTCCCATGTCCAGCGAAGCCGCCACGGAACTACAGCACTTTCACGAGTTTCTCGGCCAACAACTGCAGGGCGAAAGCACGCCCGTGACGGTCGAGGAAAGCGTGCACGCCTTCCGCGCTTATCAGCGAGATCTGGAACGGTTCAAGCGGGACTGCGAACCTGCGCTCGTCGAAAGCGCCCTGGGACAGTCCCAGCCGCTGGACGCGGAAGAGATCATCGCTCGCGGGCGTCAACGCGCCGCCACCCAAGGGATCGACGTGAAATGCCCCGAGTAATTCGCACTCCCTCTGCGGCGCGGGACCTCGACGAGATCTTCGACTACATCGCCATCCAGGGCGGGCGTCCCGCGACCGCCGAGTGTGACGTGAATCTAAGGGCTGCCCAAACGAGCGCAGAACTGTTTCGCGAGGCGCGGTAACGGCGGAAATCCTCGACGTCCGATGGTCTTTTTGCTCGACAGCAGACATCAAAAATGATGTTGTGATAACATGGACTTCACCGTAGAATTCTATGAGACGGAAGCGGGGGCGTGCCCCGTGCGGGAGGGAACGGATGCGTGACTGGCAGAAACGAGCGGAACGATGAGCAAAACCAATTTCGACTGTTACCTCGAAGAACAACTGCAGGACCCAGCTTTCGCATCCCGCTTCGAGCAGGCTGGCGAGGCCTGGGATGTCGCGCTGCAAATCGTCGCCCTTCGCCAGCAGGCTGGGCTTTCCCAGAAGGAACTCGCCAAGCTCCTTAAGACCTCCCAGCAGCAGATCAGCCGACTGGAGTCCCCTGGCTACGAAGGCCATTCCCTGAGTACCCTCCGCCGCGTGGCGGACGCGCTGCACGCCAGAGTTCGCATCGTCTTCGAGCCGATGAAAGCCGGCAACGGGGCGCGGAGGGCGAAGTCCGCCGCATCGAAACACATCAAACGGACCACAGCCAAACGGTCGTGAACCATTCACGCTTAGCGCGCATTATTGTCCCGTCCCGGCAGCAGGCCCTGATCAACACCGAAGCCATTGTCTAGGGTTGCAAGGCGATCACTCGACCGTCGGCGAGGCCCGCGAGCAGGTGATTGTTCGACCAAGTCAGGGCGGTGATGTCCTGCGGCAGCAACTGTTCCGTGATCACCTTTCCGTGGATATCGGCGACACGCAGAGTGCCGCCCCAGTAGGCAAGGGCGACTCGCACACCGTCGGTCGCCGCGAGTTTCAACAGGCGATCGCTGCGGGCATGAGCTTTGGCGATCGCAGCGTCCACAACCGGCGACGCGGCGGCCTTGCGGGCAGCAGTTAGCGTGTTGACGTCGATGTCCTGCGCCGCGGTCAATTGGCCCGCGGCGTCGAGTGTCGAGACCGAACCGTCGTGGGTGATCACCGACAGCTTGCCGCCGGTCGGCTGGATCGATAAGACGCGATCCGGCAGGTTAACAGTCCAGACGATCTTGGCAGTCGGCGTGAGACCGACTGCCGCCTTGGCCGGGGTGAGCGTGTCGCTTTGCGGCCACTCCCAGCGAGTCAACGGTGCCAGGCCGGCGACTGCTTCGTAGAACGAACCCACCGCTTCTTGAATGCCCGCTTCGTCATAAGCGATTAGCGCGACCGACTCCTGGCCACGTCCCACCCCATCGCGCTGCCAGGCGACCAGGCCGCGGCCCGTGCCAGGGAACTCGCCGGGCAGGGGTGGGTACGGCAGATACTTCTGATCACGCAGGTACCGCAGGATCGGGTGATCTTCCGGATTGCCGATCAGGATCACCGGTCCCTGGACCGCAAAGCCGGCAATCTGCGGCGGATTGCCGTCGCCCGGCTTGACTTGCCCGGAGCTGGCATAGTCCAGTCCGCACCACGTCTTCGCCTCATCCTCCGTCAAGCTCCGCGACTTGCTGGCCGCGGCCAAGTCCAATCGCGTGCAGCGCAGGCCCCAGGGCTTGAGGACGTCCGTCACCCGCTGCGCCGCAGCCTCGTTACAGGGACTGGTGCCGCAGACGATGGTCACGTCGTGCGCGAGGCGAGCAAACTCAAAACAACGATCGAAGTCGTCGGCAAACATGACTGCCCGCTGCGTGGCACCAGCCAAGGCTCGCACCGGTGCGGCGGAAAACGGGAACACCGCCCGATCTTCGGCGCCCGTCAACAGCTCGCGCACTACGACCGTCCACTGACCCGCGGGATCGTTCACGGCCAACGGCAAGGCGGCGCTGAACGAGCCGAGCTTGGTCGCGCAGTACAGGTGATAGCGCGTCGCGCCCAGCGGATCGACGACCTGCACCTCCAGGGGCACGGAACCTGAGAGCACGCGATTCTGCTGGTCCAGCACGGTCACCCCGATCTCGACCTGCAGGGGTTGCTCGTGGCGCGTCAGTTGTCGCGTCACCACCGGCGTGGCGAGGCGAACGCCGCCCAACGGCCGCGCGGTGCGGGCAAAGACACGCAGTTGGCCGGGACCGAAGCGGAAGTGGCCGACGAGTCGCTGCTCCGACTGCGACTTGAATTGCGGCACCGGACCGCCGACAATCGCGTCGTACACCGGTCGGCCATCGTCCGGCAAGACCAACGTGGCGGCGGCAGCTTGGATGGCATTTCGCCGGTCACTGGCGTGATCCGGGTCGTAGGTGGCGTTGACGGCAAACAAGTACTCGACATCGCCCGCGGCCTGGCGCGTTGCCGCGATGGTCGGCAGGTCCGATGCAAACACTGGGCGGATGCCGGCCTTGGTTAGTTGGGCCTGGAGTGCCTTGGCCAACGGCAGTGTCCCGGCGAAGTACTTGCCCATCGTCTGATACGGCCCGGCCTCGCCCCACTTGCCGGCCGCGGCCAGTTCGTCGACTTGCTTCTGGTCCGGCAGCGCCGGTTGGACGCCGACGGCGACCGCGCCGCGGATCGTAACTCGGCAGTCACCCACCAACAGGACCAGGCCCCCGTGCGTGGCAAACTCCTCCAGTTTGCTGACGACTTGCGGGTCGAGGTACTCGACCGACGTCACGACCACGGCCTGGTGCTCGTTGGCCAGCGTGCCATCGATCACGTCCTCGTCCAGCACGACCAGGAACTGCTGCTGGATCAACTTGCCGGCCAGATACGTGAACGGTAGATCTTTGCCTTGTTGCGAATCGTGCAGGTAGTTGGCCTGCCTGTCCCGCGTCTGCTTACGGAGACAGTTCGACAGCGAGTACAGCATGGCCACCGGCGGTTTGGTGACCGCCATCGTGTGGAAGATCGGACCGAGCTTCTTCATCAGCTGGTTCGACTCGACCAAGCCCTGCCGCGGGCCCGGATTGATGGCCGGCTCGCAGTCCGGCGGCGTAATCATCCCTTGGATACCGGTCTGGAACGACAGATACTGTTCCAGGCGAAACTGGTCGGGCGTGGTGTTGCCGTACCAGGTGGGCAGGTACCAGGTCGGCTTCCCGAAGTCACGGGCCCGGGCCACTTCCAGGAAGTACGACGGATTGAAATAGTTCAGGTTGTAGTCGTGGTATCCGCCGTGCCCGCTGATCACCGGCAGCGAACGGACCACGTTGAAATAATAGCCGTCCGTGAACGCCGAAAACCCGTACTGGCTTTGCGTGACCGAGAGCAATTTTGGGCTGACGCGGCTGACGCCGAACTGAGCTTCCTTCCAAGCGGCATCCATGAAACCGAGCTTCCAGCGTGCCCACTGCTCCCATTGGGCGACATGCTCGGGCCGGGCGGGATCGAGCTCGGTGTAGCGGATGGGCGGGCGGCCGAACGCGGCTTCGTAAGCGCGGAGTTGGCTCGGCACGGCGTGGGGCGTCATCTGGCCGGTAGCCGGATCTTTGCTCCAGGTGAGTCCCGGCTCGTCGTAGAAATGCACGCCCGCCGCGTTGCCTCGCAGGCGGTCGATCATCGCCCGACGGGCCACTCGCAGAGTCCCCCCGCGGCTCACCAACGGATCGGACCAATCGCAATCCGACCGCAGATCCATCTGGTGCCCACCGCTCATCACGCAGTTGGCCATGAAATCCACACCGGCGCGAACGTAGTTGGCATTTTCTTCCTTACCGTACGCCATATACATCAGGTTGAAGCCCAGACTGTCTTCGCCTTGCACGAGTTGCCCAGCGCCCGTGGCACGGCCCCAATTAACCAGCCGGAAAGCACTCTGACGCACGTGGCTGCAGATTTCGAGATCGGCCTTCGCGGAGCTTCCGTCGGTCGAGACCTCCAGCGTGTACTTCCCCGGTCGCAACAGCCAGCCGTTGAAGTGCAGGTGTTCCGTCCGCCGCGCGGCGCCGCCTGCCGCGTCCGCCGCCGCGACAGCAAAGACGAACCCGAGCCGGCTGCCATCCACGCCGCAGAGCGTCACGGTCAAGTCGCCTGCGGCCAGCCGCTCGGGCGCACTGCGGACCACCGAGACATCGATCACTTCATTCGTCTGAAACGCATCCCGGCCTTGTGGGAAGAGCACTTTCAATTCGGCCGCGGAGGCGTGGCCCAGCAACCCACCCATGAAGCTGGCAGCCCAAGTGAATTGCGCCACAGAGAAGCAAGTCTGGCGATGCATAGCCCCCCTCCTGTTTGAAAACACGCCCGAGACCTCGGATGGATCCGCTGGGTCGCGGTTAAGAGATTAACAACGGGTGTCATCCTCAACCACGATCGCTATAATTCGACTACCCGGAAAGACGAGACGCAAGATCCCACCGGCCGACATTCCCAGTTCCAAGTTACGGCCACTGGGCCGGGTATCCTTTGGGTGCCGGTGGTTCAGCGGCTTCGGCACCAGTCGCTCGGATGATTCGGGAAACCCAAACGTGGAACCCCTCACCCCCGACCCCTCTCCCCGGAGTACCTGGGCGAGGGGAGACGGATAGGACCTCGTGTTCCAGACTGCTGGTCCGGATCAGCGATCAATCGGGAGCCGCGTTGCTCACGTATCGGAAGGCCGAGTAGCATGGATCTCCAGAGCTACGGGACAACAAGGTCCCTGGCAGTCTTGCCGCGTCGCGCCGGAACGACGATAATCGGGGCGATCGACTTTGGCCCCGCAAGCCCAAACCCTAGGAGCGAAGACCATGTCCCGTGCCTTGAGCAAAGTCGCACCCGAGTGGTGGGACTACACCACGCTTGACGAACAGATTTTGACCGATGCTGCCAAGCTGACCGTGAAACAGCTGGAAAAACTCTCGCGGCCTGGTTTCCGCGTGGTGCTGTATGACACGTTGGCAGACTTCTACCTGGCCGAAGCTCTGGAGTACATCCACGCCTGGCGGCAATCCACGCCGGATAATCCGGTCGGCATCTGCGGCCCGATCGGCCCGACCGAGCAGTTGCCGCTGGTCGCCCGGCTGGTCAATGAGCTGCAGATAAACCTCCGCGACGCTCATTTCTGGGGCATGGACGAATGGGTCGACGAAGCCGGGACCCCCGTGCCCGTCACGCACCCGCTGAGCTTTGCCAAGGCCGACTTGGAACTGTGTTTCCATCGCATCCAAACGCCGCTGCGTATGCCGCGTGAGCAACTGCACTTCCCGGTCGGCGACTTACCAGCCTACTCGGCCAGCTACGACCAGATTCGCTGCGCGGTGATGCAGGGTGGGCAAGGCGAGGTCAAGCACTGGGCCTTCAACGATCCCCCTCGCCGCAAGGGACGGTACAAGGATCACCCGCCGACACCGGAGGAATATCGGCGGCTGACCACGCGGGTGACCGAGCTGCACCCGATGACCATCATTCAGAACGCCCGGACCTCGGGTGGCGGCCAAGTGTCGCTGGTCCCACTGCGGGCGGCCACGGTGGGCCCGGTGGAAACCTGGAAGGCCGAGAAGGTCTCGATCTGGCAGGCCGGCCAGCACGACAATCCCTTCGGCATGCGGTTGACGACGCTGATGATCGCTAAGCAGATCCCGGATTCGTCCGTGCCCATGTCACTCTTGGCCGATCATCCCAACGTCCAGTTCAACTTCTACCGTCACGGCATCGGGACCGTCGCTACGGAAATGCATTAGCAGCCTTGGAGCGTGTGACGATGCCTTTTCCGTCCGAATGTCCCACGGATCAACAGTTACTCGATTATGCGGCGGGGCACTTGCCTGCCGCCGCCGCCGAATCGCTGCGTCAGCATCTCAGTCAGTGTACGCGCTGCTTCCAGACCGTGACGCGTTTCCGGGCGGACCCGACGGACGGCGAGATCGTCGTCGACGAGGCGGAAACGCCCCTGTTTCCGGCATCGACTGAGGACCATCCGGCGGACGATGTCAGCGTCAATGACGAGAAGTTTGACGCCACCGTACTGGAACCGTCCGACAACCGGGAGGCGCTGGGTCGGTTCGGTAAGTACGACGTGCTCGGCGTGTTGGGGTCTGGCGGCATGGGCGTGGTGCTGCGGGGTCTGGACACGCAACTGTGCCGGCCCGTGGCGATCAAATTGCTCAACCGCGTGCTGTCTTCCAGTGCGGTCGCCCGCCAGCGGTTCATGCGTGAAGCCCGCGCCGCGGCCGCGATCAACCATGCGAACGTGGTCACGATCTACGCGGTCGAGGAGTACCGCAACACGCCTGTTATCGTGATGGAACTCGTGTCCGGTGGTACGCTGCGGGATCGGATCCAAAAAGCGGGACGACTGGAACCGTTCGAGGTCTTGCGGATCAGCACGCAGGTGGCGGCCGGATTGGCAGCGGCCCACGCGCAGGGCGTGATCCATCGAGATGTTAAGCCGGGAAACATCCTGCTTGAAGAGCAGCTCGAACGCGCCAAGCTGACGGATTTTGGTGTGGCTCGTGCCGCGATGGATCAGGTGGACCTCACCTCGCACGGCATGGCGGTCGGCACGCCGGCCTATATGGCGCCCGAACAAGTCCGCGGCGAGAAGATTGACGCTCGCGCCGACCTGTTCGGGCTGGGCTGTGTGATGTATGCCATGTTCGTCGGCCACTCCCCGTTCCATGGCCGGAACACGTGGGAGATGGCCCGACTGGTGAACGAACTCGAGCCGCGTCCGTTGCACGAGTTGGATCCGAGCATCCCGAAATTTCTGTCGGAGATCGTGACCCGGCTGCTTAAGAAGGAACCGGACGAACGCTACCAGTCGGCGGCGGAAGTGTCGGACGTCTTGTGCCGCCGGCTAGCCTTGCTGAACCAGACACCATCGGACCAAATGGAGGCGGTGCTGCACCACCGTAACCCGCCACCGGACGCAACACTGCCGAAGCGACGATTTCCCTGGTGGTTGGCCGCCGCGGTGTTGCTACTGCTGGGCGGCGGTGTGGCAGCCTACTGGTTGCCACGTCTGCTGCACGTGGCCCAGCACGTGGCCCAGGTGGAGCCGCAGGAACCGCTGGCTGCTCCGCCACCCGCCGCCCGACCGGAGATCACGGTCGCCAAACAGCAACTGGCGGATGTGCGGACCATCGGCGAGGCCCTGGCCAAGACCAGCCCGGGCACCCGGATTCGCGTCCTGGACGACGCGGTCTATGAGGAAGCGGTAGGGTTCGAAGGCCCCGATAAATACAGTGGCGTGGAATTGGTCAGCGAGGCCGGGGCGACGCTGGCCTCGCCGCCGGGTCCCGCCTTCAGCGTGCTCGGGATCAAGAACACGCCCCGTGTGACGGTGCGGGGCTTCAAGATCCGGCCGGCTCCCGCCCAACATGGCGTGGCTATCCTGGGAGCGTGTCCGGGCACGCGATTGGAAAATTGCCAACTTGCGGCGATCGAGCCGGAGCATTGGGCCCTAGTGTTCGTCACCGAGCACGCCAGCGGGACGGCGAAGGAGCCGATCCTGGTGCAAGCCTGCACGATCCAAGCTGCCGCGCTGGGGCTGGTGATCCAGGGTGATCACCTCGGTCCGGCCCAGCACGTGGAGGTGCGCAACAGCCGATTCGAGGGTTCCGGGCAGCAGCTACAACTGAACCAGGCGGTGCAAGGCGTGACGCTCGCCGGAAACGTCTTCATCAAGGGCACCGCCATCGTTTGCAACCTGAATAGTTCGTCCCCGGTCTCGGACGTGCTGCTCACGAACAACACGTTCTTTGCCAATGCGTGTTGGCTGGATCTCAGCCAGTCGGCCCTGGTCAACTGCCGCGTGCGGGTGTGCAATAACTTGATCGTGGGGGCGAAACAGATGGCAACTGGCAGTTACGATCCGGCGGGCACTGCCGGAGCGTGGACCTTTTCGCATAACCTTTGGGAACCCGACGCCGCAGGTGCCGCGGTGATCGTGGCGACGGTGGCCCAGCCTGCCCACGGACTGCAGCTTGTCTCACGCGACGTAGGCCAGACCGATTTCCTGCGTCCGACTGCCGATTCGCAGGCGGCCCAGGCCGGCGCCGGCGGAGATCTTCCCACCTATGTCGGCGCCGTTCCGCCCGTCTCGCCGCCTGAGAAATGATTCCGCTGCTTCTCCGACGCAATAGCCTCGCTCCGGCAGCGGGCCGAGACCAGAGGATCTACCACGCGTCAAACGTGTTCCAGGCGTTTTGGAAAGCGGTGACGGGATACCCTCGGGGTCCCCCGCACTCCAAATAGTCAGCGGTCGATCAACAGCATGTCGGCCACGTCCAGCGGCAGCGTGAGGATCGTCGCGCCGTCACGGGAATCCGCCTGGAGCGGGCCGCGTTCGATGCTCTTGACCGACTTGAGGTTCGCCAGACCAGGAATTCGCACGCGCAAGGCCGTGATCGGCTGGCCCGTGTAGTTCACCAGCGGAACCGCCAAGCGGCCGCTGGCGGGTGTGTCAATGCAGGTGGTCTCCACCAGCGGCTCGCTGCACTCGACCGGGCGCAGGAAATCCGGCGGCAGGAAATCGTCGACCAGCCGCGCGCGAAGCGCAGCGTCCATCGCGGTGGGCAGGAAGTGATTGAACGCGGCATCAGTCCCGCTGCGTTCGACCGGCCGGAGAGGCAGACCGCTCTTCAGATAGGCCATGCCGGGGAAGAAGCCAAACAGCACCGCCCGACCGTTGCCGTGGACTTTCTCGACGACCGCAGGTTTGCCGTCGCTGTAGCAGCCGAGCACCTTGCCGTCCCCAGGCACCAACGTCTGCTTCCAGGCAATCGCGGGCACATCCAGTATCGACCTGTGGCCGCGAATCCACCAGACTTTGTCCAATGGCCGGCTGGGCGGCAAGTCTTGCTTGGCCAGGATCATGGGAAGGCTCGGGTCCTTGTCGATCTTCTGTTCTCGCACGCCATACAACGTGCCAGCCAAGGCATTGGGACGCCCAAATTCGTCCACGAACCCGCCGCCGCACATCGCGACTAGCGTGCCGCCCGCGGCAACCCAGCTTTGCAGAGCCTGGACCGCTTTGGAATGCAGATATTGCTGCGTGACGTAAAGGACTCGGTAGTCCTTGGCCAGACCCTCGATTACGTCGTCCTCGGTCAGGAAGTCCACCGGCACTTGGGCATGGCGCAGCGCGTAATAGATGGCCTTGCGTTCCTGGTTGTGGAGGCCGCCCTTGAAGTTGTTGTCGCCGGTCAGAATCTCGTCCACGCTCGACAGCAACAGTCCCACCTTGGCCGGCCGCACTCGGCCCTCCAGCACGTAGTCTTCGAGCACGCCTGCCTCGTGGGTGCAATTGTAGATCTCACGCCACATTCCCAGATCGTCCGTGGCGACGTAGTTCTCGGTGCCGCCCACAGCCAACGGCGACGCGCAGAAGTAGTTGATCAACTTGGCCCCGTGGCCAATGCAGGTGTAGAAGGACTGACGGAACTCTCGCGGCGTGTTGCCGGGACTGTGCGGCATCACGTACATCATGATCGGCAGGTTGTGGTACTTCGCCCCGGCGCGGAAACCCGAGGTCTGGTAGCCGACCACCTGCACGCTGAACTCCGGGATCTGGCAGACATAATCCTCGCTCCAAGGCATACTCATGGCCCGCAGCTTAAACGGCCGGACCCACTGCAAGTCGGTGACCATGTAGTTGGCGTGCGGCGAGTAGTTCGCGCCGCTCAGCACGCCCCGGGCCTGGAGGAAACTGGTATCGCGAGCGTAACGCTCGATTCCGGCATGGACGGCGTACAGCGTCGCGTAGTAGTACCACGGGTCGGACGGCTCCGTGGCGAAATGAGCCTGACCGGCGTTGGGCACGCCACGCGATTGGAGCCAAGCCACAAACGCGGCCTGAAACTCGGTCTCGTGGCCTTTTTCAGGGTTCAGCGGGGCAATGTGGATTTCGTCGCCGAAGCTGACGATGCGCAGGGACTTGGCCGTGCCGTCCTTTTCCGCCTTCGCATAGTTCTGCTCGACGGTGCCGGCGGGCCAGTGGGCGACGAGCAGCGTCTTACGTTCCGGCACACCGAGTCGTTTGGCCCACGAGCCTTCCGTCCCGACGATGGTGTTATCGCCCAGCAGCATGGCCAGCTTGGTCGCCTCCTCGCCCACAGGTCCCTTGTCAGCCAGCGCCCCGCTGAAGCAGAGAATTCCATAGATCGGGAAGCGCTTCGATACCGGGCCCTTGACCGGGAACTTGGCAATTTCGCCCCGCAGCCACTGCAGGGCCTCGACCTGGGTGCGGATCACAGGCCGTTCGGCTACGTTGCCGGGGATCTCGAAGGTGACCGGCGAGTAGTAAGCGGGCGTGCCTTTGACGGCGAGCTCCTTAATCGGCTTCAGGCCTCCACGACCGTCGGGGATGGCGAACTCCAATTTCAAGTGCAGACCTTCGGCTTTGTCGCGATAGATCGCCTGCGGATACCAGTGGCTGCCGTTCAAGGAGTCGATCGCCTGGCCCATGGGAATCCAGCCGGACGTGTCGCCGGGCTGGAGATACTGGTCATCGGGGATCTTGAAGACCGGCGCACCCTGAGGGTTCTTCGGGTCGGCCGGCACAGTAAATCGGGCCGGATCGAGCACTGGGGCCAGCAGGTCCGGCCGCACGGCAACCGAGTGCGGGCCGGTCAACAGATACTTGCGCGAATCGACCAATCGGCCGCTCTTGAGGACCTTGGTCATCGGCCAGTCGCGGACGTGGACATAGTACGACGAATGCTGGCCCTGATCGAAGGGCGCGATGACCGGCACGCATGGCCCCAGGCCGTCCCGCGGATTGGTGACTCGGACGAACAGGTCACCCTCCTGCACCAGCCAGCCGTCGAATTCCAAGTAGCCGGTCTTCTTCTGGGCCTCGATGCCGACGGTGTCGTTGGTCAGGCAGATCACGTCCACATGCCGCCGCGCGGCCATCCGGCGTGGCCGGTCGCTTTCCATCTGCGGTCCGGCGATCAAGCGGATGGTCGCCTGGCCCTTGGTCAGCCGCACCGGACCAGCCTGTTGCCAGACGATGTTGTCCGTGCCGCCCCAGCCGAATCGCTCCATCGGGACCCGCTGGTGCTTGTTGAAGGCCCAGATCTTGGGATCCTCCAGTCGGCCGTACAATTGACGCCAAACCGTCTTGCCGCCCTGCTCGACTTCGATCGTGAACTCGACGGAGAAGTTGTAAGGTTGCTCGTAACGGGCCAGGACGTGGAAGTCGCCGTCCGAGGGCACGGTGACCACTTGCGAGGCCACCGCCTCCTGGCCCTTCTCGATTTGCTCGGGCGCGCCGAGGCAGCCCATCCGAGACAGGAAGGTGATGGCAAACGTCGAGGCGAAGTAGTTCTCCCGATACGGAACTTTCTTCCACGGGCCTTGTTCCACGCGGAAGTCCTCGGCCTCAGCGATCAGGCGAACTGGCGGGATGGACTCCGGCGATTGGGCGAAGCCCGCGCCGGCGGTCAGGCCCAACACAGCAATGGCAAGCACGATCATCAGCAGCGGTTTCATATACTTGGCCTCGTCACCCGACGCCTTGACGTGGATGTGCGGCGGTTCTCGACCCTCGTTGCTGAAAAAGAAGAAGGCGTAACGCCCTCTGCGCAATACCACCGGCATCCTCTGGACTCCCGTCGGACAATGCACCTCATTCTACGACCTTGCCCAGGGCGTGGAAACCCCAGCCGAACGCCAAGCACTTTCCGCCACTGGGATGAACGCCGTCCTCGGAGATGATCGTGCTATCCGTGCGAATAGCGTAAGAAGAATCTCCTCAAGGGCCAACGCTTGACGAACGCCGATGCACCAGGCAAAACGCTGGCTCGATGCACCCTACGAGCAGATCGCCGTCAATCATGCGGGCTACGGGCGAACGTCAGGCTGGAAAGCCTGACCTACGGTTTGCACGACGCAGCCGGCACCGTGCGGGCCGAGTTCCGCGCTGATCACGTCGTCGCCGCTTTCCAGCAGAGCGTGCGCCGGCCCGCCGTGCCACTCGTCGTAATACGATACGCCAGCCCGATGTGGCAGTCGCAGTACCGGACCGCGGACCGTGCGATGCCGCGAATTGTACAGCGTGTACACGATCTTCCCAGCGGTCGAGAATCGATTGGCGAAGACGCCGGCCAACTGCGTCGGCACGAGCGGTTCGGGCGTCAGGCTCGTGAAGGCGTCGCGGTGCTTTCGTAGGATGGTGTAGCAGCGGCGGATTTCCTCGCGCGTCTGAGGTTCGAACCACTCGTCCGCTTTGCCCTCCAGCCAAATCGCTTCGCCGTTGAAGAACACCCAACGCACGCCGGTGGCCCAACTGCCGGTGGGTTTGTCGCAGTACAAAATTTCGATCGTCTTGAAATCCGGCAGGGCGAAGCGGGCGATGTTCAGCGGCACGCGCGCGTGCGCCTGTTGAGCGGATGACATGGCATAGGTAAAGCTGCCATCCTGATACTGCGTGGTCACGTCGACCGGCGTCTCCTCGGTGTAGATCGCGACCTTCGGTTGGACGCCTGCGACCCGCTCGCGAATCATCCGCGTGCCATCCCGCTCCGCCAACGCGGGATAGCTGGGCACGTCATGACCATGCTCGCGGGACCAGCAGTCTTTGCTCGAGTCGGCAAAGCCGAACTCGTCGATGTACATGCCGTCGACCGCCAGTTCTTGGACTTTGGTCGTGTATGTCGAGGCTTGGACCTCGCGCCAAGCGTCCACAGCCGGGCAGATGAACATCTCGGTACTGTCGGGCCAGAACAACTTACGGCCGTCGCGACCGACCAACTGCCAAGCCGCCCCTGATTGCTGCCCCAACTGGCCCCGTTGTTCGAGCAGGTAGCCTTCGATATACAGGCCCACGGGGATGTGCTGCGACTGGATCCCGGCGATGGCCGCCCGCAGCGCATCGCGGCCGCCGCGCAGGCTGTCGTAGGCCGACAGATCACCGGTGCGGCCGTAGATCCGCCCGATACCCATGACATTACCCCAGTCGAACAGATGCAGGAAATCGATTCCGCCGAACTCTCGGCGGGCCTCGTCCACCGCCTGCTGCAGCTGCAAGACGCCGGTGGTCGAGTTGTAGAGTGGGTCCAGCGACCACAAAAATCGCTGGCGGAAATTGAATACCTCCCGAAACCACGGCTGACGGGGCGCGGCTGGCTGGTACCAACCGCGGACCCACTGCCGATAGGCTTCCAGCCCGCGGTGCCAGTTGCCGTCGGTCACCGTCACGACGGCCGGCGCGGTCGAGAGCGAGGCTCCCGGCCGCAACGTGCGTTCGGGGTACTCCACGCCCATCGTGAACGCTCCGTCCTGCTTGTCCAGCACGTAGGTCTTGGCTTGGCACGTCGTGTCCTCGGTGCGCAACAGCAAGCCGCGGCCCTCGGCGGGGTTGAACGTATCCAGGAACTGTACGGGAAACAAGCCGCTGTAGCGTTCGCGGAAGGAACCGTCGCGGTGATCCAAAATAGATCCCCGCCGCGGCACCAGATAGTACGCCTGGTCGGCCTTGTCGCCGAGCCGATACGGACCGATGCGGGGGGCCACTAGGGCGACGGTGTGCTCCTGCGGTCCCTCGTTCTTGACCTCGGCTCGGACGGTCAGACTGGCGTCCGCCGAGCGTTGCACGTCTAATCCTAGCAGCAGGCCCTCGATACCTCGGATCCGATACCAGGTAAAGTTCGTGGCCGTCGACAGTGTCTTCGGCTTCTTGTCCGCCGGGTGGCTGGTGGCTGAGTTCCGCGAAGCCCCAGCAGCGTCAGCCGGTTTTCGGATCGGTTCCAGTTGCTCCGCGGGAACCGGCCGACCATCCACTCGCAAGTCGATAAGAGGGCAGGGGGCCGGCAACAGCTTCCAGCCGCTTGGCTGATGGATCAACTGCTGGAGGATCGGCGGACCTTCGGCCGGAATCTGGGCCTCAAGACCAACGCGTTTGACGCCACTACCCCGTGCCTGCGATGTTAAGGTAGGACGGTTCGTCGAACCGTCCGGGACGGATTGGAAATCCATCCTACTCAATTCGGCGCAGTCGCTGGCGATCCCCGTGAAGACCGTCGGGCCCTCTTCGCGAGTCTCAGGCACCGCACACTGACCATCGGTTCGTAGCGTGACCGCCACGACGGCGAACGCGGCCTGACGGCACTGGTCCTTGACGACCACCGCCACGAGGTTCTTCGCTGCGTCCGCCACCGCGACGACAACCTGCGGCCCCGACGTGATCCCGAATTGCCGCGTGGCGACGTTCATGGGCAGACACTCGTCGGCCGTTCCGTCGGCATACTCCAGACGAAGGCGGAAGCGATCCACATCCCGAATTGCGCGCAGCCGTCCGCTGCCGTAGACGGGTTCCTCCGGGCCGAGGAAAGCCGCCAGCAACAGCAGATAGACTTCGCTGGCACGACCCGACGCTGCCAGCCGCAATTCCGCTTTGTCGCGCAGTGCCGTCGCGGCGAGCTCAGGCTCCTGCTCGCGCCGGACGAAGGGGATGCCCTCGACGGTGATCGCCGGTTCCTGGAACCAGTCGGTCAGGTGCAGGTGACGCCGCCAAGCTGCCGCCGGACTGCCCGCGATCGCGTCGATCGGTACAGCCGTGTGGTTCCTGAACTCAGCTCCCGCCGTCCACTGCACGGCGTCGGCCAGCGGCGCAGGTTGCCGCTGTTGGACAAGGCGGAGATCGGCCAACTCGAACGTGGCGTCAGGCTTGGCCGCCTGCACTTGGATGGCCAGCCCGGTGATCGTCGCGTACTTTGCGGCCAGACGGCGAACGTCGACGTCCACCGTGTGCCAGCGGCCATCGGCCAGCAGTTCCTCAGCCCCGACCGCCGTGGCGTAACCGAGATCGCCTGGTTTCGACGACTTGCCAAAGACGCACAGCGCGTAATCACTTTGTGAGCCGGTATCGACGGCCCGGTAGCGCAGGGACACGTAGCGATGGCCGGCCAACGTCACCGGTGCAGGCAAGTTCCAGGACCATTTCATCCCCTGACCCGCGGCGTGGACACGGAACAGCGTCATGTCTTTCGGCCGTTCCACGCCTTGGCCGTGTTCCGGAGCAGGGTTAGCCAGCCAGCCGCGTTGTGCGATCCATTGGGCTTCGTTCAGCGGTGCGATCCAATCCGGCGGAGTCGGCACCGGCTGCTCGCGTTCGATGACTTCCGCACCCTCCGGCGCTGTCGGCCACAGTCCGATCTCACCGAACCATACAGATGCTTTGCCCGCCGCGCCCGCCTGGACCTGTACCGCGATTCCATCGACGGATTCCGCCTCGGTCAGCGTCGACAGGTCGATTGCGGCCACGTGCCACCGCCCATCGGCCACCACGTCGCTGAGTCGCAAGGGACTGAGCTGCCGCGTGGGGCGATGGTCGTTGACGTAGACGAAGTAATCGGTGCCGTGGGTATCCACGTTCTCGGCACGATACCGGACGACCAGCCACGGGGTCTCGTCCAACGCGATCGCTGGCGTGGCCAGCGACCACTTCATGCCGCGACTGGGTTCGTCGACTCGGAAGCAGAGGGCGCCGTCATCGATCTTCACAACGGCGGTCGGTGAACCGTTTCCCAGCCAACCCGGCTGGCGTGTCCACGCCGCAGCGTCGCGGCAGTCCGCGCGCCAGCCGAAGTCATCCCACTCCGCGCCGAACGTCAGGTCGCCGAAACCCGCGCTCAGGAATAGCAGTATCGCTCGCAGCATCGTCCGTCTCCTTTTCCGGCCTCCCCTGGATTCTCCCCACGGTACTCCGGCGACCGGCGCCCGGGGGTGAGGGATCCCCGGTATTCTCCCCTCGCCCCGGTACTCCGGGGAGAGGGGTCGGGGGTGAGGGGCGTTTTGATTTCGTGATGACAAAAAAATTGATGACAAAAAAATGTCCGGCTGGAATGGGACGTCGTGTCCATTTTCTTGTCATCAATCTCTTTGTCATCGTCTTGTAGGGAACGAAATCGGGATGATTAGAGCGGAAGGCCACCGATATCCTGAGCACACGGACACCGCGGGCCAGGGTGAGCGCTGCCCCCAGGCTACGGTGATTCGAGGCCTTCGGCCAAAATGCACAGACTCGGAAACTCGCAACCTAAAGACCGGCGTTCCCGGCTCCGCTTCGGTCACCCTCCCGCTTAGCTCGCGTCGGACCGCACCAGGACCACGCGGAAGCCGAGGCAACCGTAGCGGTAGTCGGGGGTGAACCCGCGGCGGCACGCCGCCCGGCAGAAGGACGCGTCGAAGTACCAACCGCCGCCCCGGGACACCCGGTCCGAGCCCCCTGACGCCCCGGTTGGATCGTCCAGCGGCGACGTTGCGTAGTAGCGGTCACCAAGCCAGTCCTGGCACCACTCCCACACATTCCCGAGCATGTCGGACAGCCCCCACGCATTTGGCCGCAACCGGCCGACGGGCTGGGTCTGACCTTGCGAGTTGCCCTGCCACCAGGCATATTGCACAAGACCTGTTGGGGCGTCGCCGAAGCTGTAGCGTGTGGTCGTACCTGCTCGGCAGGCAAACTCCCATTCCGCCTCGGTGGGGAGTCGGTACACCGCGCCGGTCGCCTTTTCTTTCGGTGACGCGCTGAGCCTTTGGCAGAACTCCACCGCGTCGTTCCAATTCACTTGTTCCACGGGGCGATTGGGATCGCCCTTGAACTTGCTCGGGTCCTGGCCCATCACCCGCCCGTACTCCGCCTGCGTCACTTCGCAGACGCCCAGGTAGAATGGCTTGGAGATCTTGACGCGATGCTGGGGCGCCTCCGCGGGGACCCGCTCCAAATACCACCCGGGTGCGTTTTGCCGTTTGCCCTCCTCCAGGAGTCGGGCCACTTCCTCGTCGGTCGATCCCATGTCGAACTCACCCGGTGGGATCAGCACCAGCCTCATGCCGATGGAATTCGTCAGCTCGACCGGCACTTTCAGGTGTTTGGACCACTGAAGCTGGAAACCCTTGGCCTTTTTTTCATCGAACGGAGCGACCGCCAGTGCAGGGCTTGGAGCCGGTTTGGGGGCTGGTGCCGGCGACGGCTTGGGCAGGTCCGCACCGGCCTGCGGCAATTCCGCCAGCCGTTTGACGATCTTCACGCGCGCTAGTCCTCCGGCCAGATTTGGTTCGGCCTGCCGATACCAGGATCCGGCGCGGAGTCGCAGCGCTGCCTTCTCCCGACCGTCTCGGGTCTCGGCCAAGGCCCACCAGGCGTCGCCCAAGGCAACTTGCTCGTCGGCCGATTTGGCCCCTCGCAGGTCTTTCTCCGCCACGGCCTGCAACTTGGCATCGCTTCCCAACGCCAGCAGCGACACGCCGCGTTCCCAGTCCTGCTTCACGAAGCACAGGTGCCGCCCGGCCGCCAGGTTGGCTGTCGCATCGGTGGGGCTGTCCTTCAAGACGGCAGACGCGTTACGGTACTCCTGGAACGTAGCCTCTTGCTGCTTGAGTTTTTCCGCCCGAACATTCCACTCCTTGATCAGCGCCGAATACTTGGCCGTCCGAGCGCACGCCTGGGCCGCTTCACACAGCCCGAGCGCCGTTTCATACTCGTCCGCAGCCGCCAGATCATCCAGGACTTTGACCGCCGCTTCGGCCACCGCCTTCTGTTGAGTCGGCCGGGAGGCCTGACGTGCGATCGTCAGCAAAGCCTCTGCTTTCAGTTTGGCGGCTGGGACGTCGAACCGTTCGGCCAACTTCTCGACGGCTCCCAGCGTCGTCGGCACGTCGCCTGCCCCCGCCGCGACATCCTTGGCAATCTTCAGCAGGGCATACTGGTCGGCTGAACCGTCCGGGACTGTGGACGCCGTGTCCAGCATTTCCTTGGCCAAAGCCAGTTTCTGGGCCGCCGTCTTGGCCTGCGTGAAGCGGGGGCCGTAGATTTCCCTCGCCGCCTTTTGCCCCGCCTCCAGAGCCGTGCCCTCGGGGACAGCCGTTTTCTGCTGCCCCCACAACTCGCTCGCTGCGGCGATCACCGCCAGCAACAGAAGAATTGGTACGACGACACGATGTGAGACGATTTGCATGGCGGGTCTCCTGCTTAGGGTTTTGGCGCAGTGTAGCCCGACCGTACTGGGCGAGCAATCCTTGGAAAGCGAAAGTGGTTGTCGCAGTTTCGCGCCACCGAAGAAGGCGGGCAGAAAGACTAGTGGCAGAAGAATATGGGGAAGACGAGTGCCACGAAGGAACATTTTTCTGCGATCAATTTTTCTGCCAACACCTCTGGCTACCCCTGCGAATCGGCTACAATGCTGAAAACTTGAACGCCCCTACCTGTCCGCAATCACGAGTACCAGCCGCTCATGACCACGACGCCCGCGAAAACGCCCTTGTATGATTGGCATGTCGAGCACGGTGGCCGTATGGTCGACTTCGCCGGCTGGTCGATGCCGGTGCAGTATACGTCGATTGTCGAAGAACACCGCGCCACGCGCACCGCGGCCGGAGTCTTCGACGTGTCCCACATGGGCCGCTTGCGGTTCGAGGGCACCGACGCGGCCGCGTTCCTCGACCGACTGCTGACGCGCCGCGTGACGGATCTGTCTCTCGGCCGGATTCGCTACTCGCTGGTGACCAACGACCAAGGCGGCGTGCTGGACGATGTGCTCGTCGGCCGGCTGAAGACACCCAGCGAACGGCAGTACTTGCTGCTGGTGGTCAACGCCTCCAATCGCGCGAAGATCGTCGATTGGATCACGCACCATTGGCCTACGGCGGGCGATGTCGAGTTCTCGGACCGCACCGAAGATACCGCGATGATCGCGGTGCAGGGGCCGCGCGCGATGGATATCGTCGCACCGCTGGTCAAGGCGGATGTGCGGCAACTGGGCTACTATACCGGCGTGGTGACCGAGACGTTCGGCCGGATCTGTATCGTTAGCCGCACGGGCTACACGGGCGAAGACGGGGTGGAGTTGATCGTCCGAGCGGCCGACGCGGCTGACGTGTGGAAGAACATTTTTCTGGCCGGACGAGATGTGGGCGTGACCGCCGCCGGCCTGGGCGCCCGCGATACCTTGCGCCTGGAGTCCGGCATGCCGCTGTACGGCCACGAGCTGTCGGAACAGATCAACCCCTACCAGGCCGGGTTGGGCTTCGCGGTGAACTTGCCGGACCGCGAGTTCATCGGCCGCGAAGCACTAGCCAAGTTCCAAGCCGATCCGCAGCAACCGCGACGCGTGGGCCTGACCGTCGCCGGCCGGCGCGTGGCACGCGAGCACAGTCCGGTGCTGGCTGCCGGCCAAGTCGTGGGCCAAGTCACCAGCGGCACGTTCTCGCCGACGTTCGACCAGCCGATCGCGATGGCCTATGTACGGCCGGAAGTCGCGGCCGTCGGCACCGAACTGCAGGTCGACATCCGCGGGCGTGGCGAGTCGGCGCGGGTCGTGAAATTGCCCTTCTACACTCGATCCTCTGGATAAGGAATTTCGTCGTGGATGCCAAGGAATTGCTGTACGCCGAAACACACGAATGGGTGCACGTCGCGGAGGAAGGCGACGTGAAGATCGCGACGATCGGCATCTCGGCCTTTGCCGTCGAGCAACTGACCGATCTCGTGTACATGGAACTCCCGCAAGTCGGACGTCAGCTGAGCGCGGGTGAGGAATTCGGGGAAGTCGAATCCGTGAAAGCCGTCAGCCCGCTGTACTGCCCCGTCACGGGCGAGGCGGTCCAGGTCAACACGGCCTTGCCGGACCAGCTGGAGGTGTTGAATCAGGATCCCTACGGTGCGGGCTGGATCGCCAAGATCAAGATTACGGACGAAAGCTGCTTGGCCCGACTGCTGCACTACGAGGCGTACCAGAAGCAATGTGCGGAAGCGGGCCATTGATCATGTTCTACCTGTTTAATACGCCGGAAGATCAACGGGCGATGCTAGACGCGATCGGCGTAGCGTCGCTGGACGAACTGTTTCGCTGTATCCCGCAAGAACTGCGTCTGCAGCGGCCGTTGGATCTACCGCCGGCGCAGAGCGAACTGGAATTGACTCAGCACCTGAGCGCGTTGGCGGCCCGCAATGCGCACGCCGGCCGCCACGTGTGCTTCCTGGGAGGCGGCAGTTACGACCATTTCGTCCCTGCGGTGGTCGATGCCTTGACCTCGCGAGGCGAGTTCTACACGTCGTACACGCCCTACCAGCCGGAGGTCAGCCAAGGCACGCTGCAGGCGATGTTCGAGTACCAGACGTTGATCTGTCAGTTGACGGGCATGGACGTCTCCAATGCCAGTCTTTACGACGGTGGCAGTGCGGTCACCGAAGCGGTGCTGATGTGCCTGAGCGTAACGAAGCGTGCCGGGAAAGTTGTCGCCGCCGGCAGCGTGCATCCCGAGTACCGACAGATCCTGCAGACCTATTTGGCCAATCTGGACACGGAACTGGTCACCGTGGGTGCCACGGACGGCACGGTCAGCCTGCCGGAGTTGGCCGCCGCGGTGGATGACCGGACTGCCTGCGTCCTGATCCAGCATCCGAATTTCTTCGGCTGCTTGGAGGATGTGACCGGAGCGGCCAAGATCGCTCACGACAAGGGAGCGTTGTTGGTGGAAGTCTTCGATCCGATCAGCCTGGGCCTGCTCAAGCGGCCCGGGGATCTGGGAGCGGACATCGCTGTCGCGGAAGGCCAGTCGCTGGGCACACCGCTGCTGTACGGCGGGCCGTACCTGGGTCTGATGGCGTGCCGCGAGACCTTTGTGCGGCGGTTGCCGGGACGCATCGCCGGTCAGACGGTCGATCGGCGCGGCCAGCGGTGCTGGGTCCTGACACTGCAGACCCGCGAGCAGCACATCCGCCGCGAGAAGGCGACCAGCAACATCTGCACGAACCAAGGCTTGATTGCCCTCCGGGCCGCGATCTACCTGGCGACCCAGGGTCCACAGGGGCTGCGGGAAACCGCCGAACTCTGCCTGCGGAAGTCACGTTACGCGGCCGAGCAGATCACGGCGAGCAAGCGTTTCGCGGCCCCATTTGCCAAGCCGACCTTCAAGGAGTTCGTGATCCGCGACAACCAAGGCCAAGTGGCCCCGTTGTTGGACCAAGCCGTGGAGGCCGGATTTCTGGCTGGCGTGCCCTTAGGCCGTTGGTATCCGGAGTTGGGCGATTGTTTCCTGGTGGCTGTGACCGAGAAACGGACCAAAGCAGAAATTGACGCGTGGGCCGCATGCCTCGCCCTGAACAATCCGGGCTAGTGCTTTGCTAAACGTAGAAACGAGGGTTGGCTGGCAGGCATCGTAACCCGAAGCGTAAGCGAGGACGAATCGATTTCGAGTTTTATTCCTCGCTTACGCTTCGGGTTACCATGGCGGCAAACCCGCCACCATGCTTAACCTTGTGCCATTCGGGGCAGGCCCGGTGGCGGCAATTTGGAGAATCGAACAATTCCTTCCCATGCGCAATCCAACCACCACTCAGCTGCTCTTCGAACTCTCTCGGCCCGGGCGTCGGGCCATGCAATTGCCAGCCGCCGATGTGCCCCTGCGCCCGCTGACAGAACTACTTCCGTCGGCGGACCTAGCCGACGCACCGCCGCCCTTGCCGGAACTCGCCGAATCCGACGTGGTCCGCCACTTCACGAACCTGTCGACCCTGAACATGTCGGTCGACACGCATTTCTATCCACTTGGCTCCTGCACCATGAAGTACAACCCGAAATGCAACGAACGCTTGGCGTCGTTGCCGGGTTTCGCGGAGGTCCACCCTTATCAGGCGGAAGCGACAATCCAGGGGTTGCTGCAGTGGCTGCACGAATTGCAGCAGATGCTGGCCGAGATCTCCGGCTTGCCCGCCGTGTCCTTGCAGCCGGCGGCTGGTGCACACGGGGAACTGACGGCCTTGATGGTCGCGGCGGCCTATTTCCGGGACCTTGGTCTGCGGCGGACCAAGGTGCTCGCGCCGGACAGCGCTCACGGGACCAATCCCGCCAGCGCCCGCATGGCCGGCTTCGAGACCGTCACGATCCGCAGCACGCCGGCCGGGTACGTCGACTTGGCTGACCTGTGTGCGAAGTTGGACGACCAGATCGCCGTGTTCATGATCACCAACCCGAACACCCTGGGATTGTTCGATCAGCAGGTCGCGGAAATCGCCCAGCTCGTCCACGCTCGCGGCGGCTTGATCTACCTGGACGGCGCCAACATGAACGCGATCCTGGGCATCGCACGCCCCGGTGATTTCGGCGCTGATATGATGCACTTCAATCCGCACAAAACATTTGGCGGCCCGCACGGTGGTGGCGGTCCCGGCGCGGGGCCGATCTGCGTGTCCCACGAACTGGAAGCCTACCTGCCCGTGCCGATCGTACTTTCGGACGGACCGTCCTACCGGCTCCAGTACGATCGCCCCAAGTCGATCGGTCGCGTGCGCAGCTTTTTTGGCAACGTCGGCGTGCTGCTGCGGGCCTACTGCTACCTTCGCACGCATGGGGCAGACGGGCTGCGTCAGGTTTCGGAGCACGCCGTGTTGAACGCGAATTACCTGCTCAGCCGCGTGCAACAGTGTCTGCCGGTTCCGCAAGGTAATCGTTGCATGCATGAATTCGTGGCCACCGCGTCGGCCCTGAAAAAGGAAAAAGGGGTGACGGCCATGGACGTGGCCAAACGGCTGTTGGACTACGGCTACCACGCCCCGACCGTCTACTTTCCGCTGACGGTGTCCGAGTCGATGATGATTGAACCGACCGAGACGGAAAGCAAAGAAACCCTGGACGCTTTTGCGGAGACGCTCCTGCGGATTGTGGAAGAACCCGCGGAACTGCTGCACGAGGCACCCCACACGACCCCCATCAGCCGCCCGGATGAAGTCACGGCGGCGCGCAAACCGGTGCTGAAATGGACTGGCGATTGATCTTTGACCAACCCGCGGAAGGGGCCTGGAACATGGGCCTGGACGAAGCCTTGCTCGAAACGGCGGGCAGGGCAGGGCAGGGGGGCTGTCTGCGATTCTACGGCTGGTCGCAGCCGACGGTCTCGCTAGGCTACTTCCAGCGTTACGAGGATCGCCGGTTGCACGTGAGCAGCCGTGACTGCCCGCTCGTTCGCCGTGCCACGGGAGGCGGGGCCATCGTCCATGATGTGGACTTGACGTACAGCGTGACTCTACCCGTGCGTGATCACGTGCAGGCCGGCCTGCGGGTCTTCTACGACGTGTTGCACCGCACCTTGATCGAGGAACTGGCGACCTGGGGCGTGACCGCGACCTGGTGTGCGGGACCAGATGAGGGTGGGAAGCGACAGGAACCATTCCTGTGCTTCCAGCGACGTTGCGAAGGCGACGTGCTCGTGGACGGCATGAAGATCGGCGGTAGTGCCCAGCGGCGGCATAAGACGGGCCTGTTGCAGCACGGCAGCGTCCTGCTGGGCCGCAGTCCCGCGGCGCCCGAGTTGCCCGGAATCGAAGATTTGGGCAAGATGCGGATCGACCCATCGGAACTGGCGCACCGTTGGGCGCGTCGAATTGGCGGCCGGATCGGAGTGGATCTTGCCGTAACGACACCCACGGAGGAGGAATTCCTCCTGGCCAGATCGTTCCAACAGGAAAAGTTCCTTTGCGACCCGTGGAATCGCCGCCGGTAAACGCCCCCTGCCAAACAGGTTATATCACTCGATTCAACGAATGGATAAGATTCTTCAACGTAAGCCGGCAGTTCCGGTTTGTTAAAAGGCAAGTAGTGCGGTGCGGAAGGATGGTTCTGCCCGGGCTGTCAGGTTCTGATTTTCTTTCGGAACCCCCACACTCGTGAGCGGCAGTCCCACATCGCAAGTGCTAAGGATAGACAACTTATGAAGGTGAAGCTGAAGATCCTCAAGGGTTCCAGCGCCGGCAAAGAAGTTCGCATCCCCACGCCCAAGTGCCTGATCGGCCGCAGTGACGAATGCCACATGCGGCCCAAGAGCGATGCCGTCAGTCGCCGTCACTGTGTCATCTATATCAAGCACGGCAAGATCTTCATCCGGGATCTCAAGAGCCGAAATGGGACCGTCGTCAACGACCAGCTGATTCAGGGCGACTACGAACTGAAGGGCGGAGACGTGGTCCGAGTGGGGCCGATGGTCTTTGAAATGCTGATTGACCATAGCCTGGGTGGCGAGAAGAAATCCAAGATCACCAGCATCAAGGACGCTGCCCAACGGACCACGACCAGCAGCAAAGATGCGGGCTTGCTGGATGATGGCGATATCGGCGGTTGGCTCGATGAGGCCGACCAATTGGAGCGTCAACGGCGGCTGAGCGATCCGGAAACCCGCCAACTGAAGCTGGACGAAACCGACCAAGTGAAGCTGCAGCAGGCCGGCGAACAACAGGCCATGAAGAGAGATACGGAGAAGGATGCCGAGAAAACCCAGTCGGTTAGGTCTGTGGATGAGGAAACCAAGGAATTGGACAAAAGGAAGAAAAAGGAACCCGGCAAGCTGCCGACGCAGCCGGAGAAAGTCGCCGAGAGCTCGCGGGAAGCGGCCTCCGACATGCTGAAGAAGTTTTTCAATAAGCGGTAATCTTGGCAGATCGAATCGTCCGCTGCCCGGCCTGGGCCTTGATCGTAACCTTGCGAAATGCCAGCAGTAGCCGAAGTCGTGAGACTTCGGGGCGAAGCGGCCAAGACCGAAGTCTCACGACTTCGGCTACAACGTCGGCACTGACAGCTATTCGCAACGTTACGATCAAGGCCCCGCTGCCCGCACTCCCGAGTGTTCTCATCGGCGGCCGTCACCCGGATATCGACGGTGCTTCGTCCTCTCCGAGCGAACTTCAGACACGGGCCGTCTGCTGTCTTTGAAGTTGTGCATTTCGACGGGGAGTAGCCGAATTCGTCAGAATTTGGAGGCTGCGGTGGTCGTTGACATCCGCGAAACACCCCGAATTCTTACGAATTCTTACGAATTCGGCTGCGCGCGACTTCAAAGTCTGCTGTCAGGCAGCGGTCTCTCGAAACCGCGCGGGTGAAACCTGGGAGACATCACCGAGGTATTGATCTTTAGAACGACGAGAGGAACTGAGCCTTGCCAACGCCCTTTCGAGAGTTGGTCAATCGCTGTCTTGCCGGCGACCACGCGGCCATGGTGGAGCTCGTGGATCGGTATCGCAATCCCGTCTTCGGGCTCTGCTACCGCATGCTGGGCCAACGGCAAGACGCGGAGGACGCGGCGCAAGAAACGATGGTGCGCATGCTCAGGAGCCTCTCCGGTTGGGATCCCACACGGGACTTTGAGCCGTGGTTGTTGGCGATTGCCGGCAACCGCTGCCGCAGTATGCTCGCAGCCCGACAGCGCCGCCCAGCTCTAGCAGTCCTGGTCGAGGCTACTTGTATTGATCACTCGCCGGACCACCAAGCGGCCCGAAACTTGGCCGAAGAGGTGCAGTTGGCGCTGAGGCAAATCCGCCCAGAGTACCGTGAAGCGTTCCTGCTCTTTCACGAGCACGAGTTGACGTACGAGCAGATCTCCGCAGCGCTGGAGCGACCGCTGGGAACGATCAAGACCTGGATTCGCCGGGCACGACGGGAATTGGTCGCTCAGTTGCGACAGCGAGAGGTTTTGCAGGAGTCACGACATGAACTGCGACGACTTTGAAGAACGCATCCATTGCTTGCTGGATCACAGGGTTTTCGTGACGCACGATAACGCCCTCGCGCGGCACGCCGAGGTCTGTCGGCACTGCCGCAGCACGCTGGAAGCCTACGCCGATCTGGACGTTGGCTTGGCCGTTTGGGAAGCACCTCAACTCGATGACGATTTTGCCCGACGGGTCGTGACTGCCGTGGAACCGGCGCGGCCTGTCACCCGCGTGCCGCTCACCCGTCTGACGATTGCTGCCGTGGCCGCGGGACTCCTCGTCGCGCTGTTCCCTGCCGTGCGCGACGCATTCATCGCTTCGGCGCCCCAGCCCCCCCCGCCCGTTGTGGCGATGCCTGCTCCGGGACCTGGAGCAGCCGCACCGGAACAAGTGCCCCTCGGTTCGAACCTCACCGCTTTCGCTTTTCTCCAGCCGGACTTTCTGGGCGTTTCGTCGAATTTCGTCCGGCAACCCATCAACGACATGTGGCAGGAATGGACGACGACTCTGGCCCGCGGGCGCCAGGAGATTCTAGAGCCGATGGACGGCATCAGGGACGGCTTACGTCCGATCACGACAACACTGACCGGCACCATTGATGCCCTACGAAATGCGATTCCGCTGGGCGTCGGAGGCCAATCCGAGGAAGCTTCGGAAGATTCGGCCAGCGCGCCACGAGGTCAATCGGCCGGTCCTGCGGTCTGAGAAGGTCCCGCGGCCGCTGCGCCAAACGTCGTTGCGTCGTCGTACTGTGAAATACGGCGGGGAGGGCTTGCCAACGCCCACCAAGACGTTGCGATCCCTTGGCCCACCCACCATAATCCGGCTTGGGCAATGTATACCGCCGGAACGTGTTCTCCCGTGTGCGCCACACGGAAATAAGTCAAACACGCCCTAGAGTACGTGTGCTTCCTAGACTTCCCAGATTTACGTGCTAACCTTCCGATGACTCAGGACTTCGCCACGTCCTTGACAGAATCTCTAACGAAGACTTCTTGAACTTTTTGCGGGAGGAACACCTCGTGACCGAGACGACACTCAACGCTCTGGAAACTGTAAGCATCGACCGCCGTGCGGGAAAAGAACGCCGCCAGGAGAACATCCCCGGATCCGTCACACTCGAACGTCGCAAGTTGCCTCGTCGTCGCCAGATCGATCCGAGCACCTGCGAGCGAGACTACTCACCGGACGAAGTGGAATTCATGCAGGCGATGGATGCCTACAAGCGGAGCAGCGGCCGGATGTTTCCCACCTGCAGTGAAGTCCTGGAAGTCGTCAAATCCATGGGCTACGCCAAGCTCCCGCCAGCAGCCCCCCTCCCGGCAGCAATTCTGCCGATCGTCGAAACCAGCATTCCTGCTTTAGTTTAGGTCCCTCAAGAACCTGCCCACCCCCGAAACCCGGCCTCTTCTCAGAGACCGGGTTTTTCTTTTTTGCTATTGCGACAAATCCCGCCTGCGGATACCCTCCCGCCCGCTCCGAGGCTGTGATAATTTGTAGCCTGGCTCTCCAGAGCCGTGCAGTTCGTCGCGAAATCCCGTGGAAATCTGCACGGTTCTGGAGAGTCAGGCTACGGGAAAATCGAAAAACTCACAGCTTCTCCGTAGGCTGTCTCCAAAAGGCCGATTGGTCTTGGGATTCCAATCTTCTGTAGGTCACGTAGATGAAGGCTTGGCTCGCCGTGTGCAAGTCCTACTCTCCAACGCATCGTGCGAACCCTTCTGCCGTGTGGGCAGCGGTCCTGGTTTTGCTGGCGGCCAGCTCCGGCTGTAAGTTGGCTGCGGACAGCAAGAATCTGCAGGGCGTGAGCTTCTACAAACAGGGGCAGTACGACGCCGCCATGCAGCAATTCCAAAAGGCGGTGGCCACCGATCCTCAAAACGCCGACGGCTACTACAACATGGCCGCGACGATGCATCGTGCGGGCGTTGCCCGCAACGATCGGGCGATGCTCAACCAAGCCGAAGCAACGTACAACCAATGCTTGGATCGCAGCCCGGACCACGAGGACTGTCATCGCGGACTGGCGGTCTTACTGACCGAGACGGGCCGCTCGGACCGGGCGTTCAACCTGATGAAGAACTGGGTCGCGCGCAGTCCCAAGAATTCCGACGCGAGAATCGAGTTGGCCCGTTTGTACGAGGAATTCGGTGATGCGGAAACGGCGAAAGCCCAACTGACCGAAGCCGTGCAACTTGACCAGCGTAACTCACGTGCCTGGAACGCTCTGGCACGTCTCCGCGAACAGTCGGGCGATTACGTGCAGGCGTTGGCCAACTACCAGCGTTCGCTGGACGTCAACCGCTTCCAGCCGGATGTGTCCGAGCGCGTCGCGGCTTTGAACAAGACGGTCAGCGGCGGGTTCCCCGCCGGCAAGCCGGGCGACACCAGGATGGTCAATTCCGGGGTCCCCACCAGCCGCTGAGCGCGTGCGCCGGACGTCAAGCCATTGCTGGCAGCCGCCCCAAATTCTCGCCTCCGCACCTTCTCAGGCACGCTTGCAGAGCGTAAGATCGCGGCTGCTTTGTTGTTTGCCCACAAGACCCTGCGACTAAGAATGGGAACCCGACCATGCCGGAGCGAATTTTCAATTTTTCGGCGGGACCGGCGACGTTGCCAGTCCCTGTCCTGGAACAAGCCCAACGTGAACTGCTGGCCTTGCCCGGTGCGGGCGCTTCGGTCCTGGAAATCAGTCACCGCAGCAAGCCGTTCGAAGCCATCCTGGACGAGGCACAAAAGTGCCTGAAGGGGTTGCTCGCGATCCCCGACAACTACAAGATCCTGTTCCTGCAAGGCGGCGCGCGACTGCAATTCTCCATGCTGCCGATGAACCTGCTCCGCGGGACCGGCGCCCCGGCCGATTATGTGATCACGGGTTCGTGGGGCAAGTCGGCCCGCGAGGAGGCCGTGAAAGAAGGCGAGATCCGCACTGTTTGGGACGGCAAAGCGACCAACTACGATCGGCTCCCCAAGACCGGCGAAGTGGCGTTCAACCCTCAGGCGGCCTACGTCCACTTCACATCGAATGAGACGATCGAGGGCGTGCAGTTTACCTCCGAACCGGATACAGGCGACGTGCCCCTGGTCTGTGATGCCTCGTCCGACTTCCTGCACCGCCCGCTGGACATCAAGCGGTATGGCGTGATCTACGCAGGCGCCCAGAAGAACGCCGGCCCCGCCGGGGTCACCATAGTGATCATTCGCGAAGACTTGCTGGCCCGCAGCCAGGACTCGTTGCCCGGCTATCTGAACTACAAGACGCAGGTCAAGAACAATTCGATGTGGAACACGCCGCCGGCCTTTTGCGTGTACATGGTGGGACTGGTGTTCCGCTGGCTCCAGGACACGATCGGCGGCCTGGACAAGATGGTCCAGATCAACCGCGAGAAGGCCCAACTGTTGTACGAAGTAATCGATGCCAGTCAGGGTTTCTATCGTGGCCACTCTCAGCCCGAATGCCGCTCGGTGATGAACGTCACGTTCCGTCTGCCGAATGAGGATCTGGAGAAGAAGTTCCTCTCGGGAGCCGAGAAAGCCCAGCTCAGCGGGCTGAAGGGCCACCGTAGCGTGGGCGGCATGCGGGCCTCGATCTACAACGCCATGCCGATCGATGGCGTCCGCGCCCTGCGCGACTACATGCGGGATTTTATCGCCCAAAACGCCAGCTGACGGCGCCATGGGGCGGAGTCGCAGCCAAGTCGTTTGACCGTAGGGACAAACGCAGCAACACGTGCCCTAAGCAAAGTAGTCGTCACGCTCCGTCGTGACGACATGTCATCACGGCGGAGCGTGATGACCACCTTGACATCCGACAGACATTCCTGTCGCGGTCCTGAGCCGGATACCTGTGATCTGATCCAATCTACCCCTGGGTTTGTCCTTACGCACCCTATGAATTTTGAGAAGGAAGGTGAAGCATGGCCAAGGTGATTATTCTCGACAAACTTGCCCAAGAGGGCCTCGACCTGTTGGCTGCCGCCAAGAACAAAGGGATCGAGTATGAAGTCCGCACGGGCCTCAAGGGCGACGCGCTCCGCGATGCGTTGGCAGAATTTGATGGTGCGATCTGCCGCAGCGGCGTGAAGATCACCGCCCCGGCCCTGGAAGGCAACCGGCGTCTGAAAGCGATCGTGCGGGCTGGTGTCGGTACCGACAACATCGACAAGACGGCCGCCACCCGGCAAGGTATCATTGTGATGAACACGCCCAGCGGCAATACGCTGAGCACGGCCGAACACGCCTTCGCCTTGATGATGGCGTTGTCCCGCAATATCCATCCCGCCTACCAGAGTTTGGTCGAAGGCAAGTGGGAGAAGTCCGCCTACATGGGCACCCAACTGGCTGATAAGACCGTGGGTATCGTCGGCCTAGGCCGGATCGGCAAGGAATTCGCCAAACGCGCGTTGGCGTTCGAGATGCGGGTCATCGGATACGATCCGTTCCTATCGGCCGAGACCGCCGCGGCGTTGGGCATCGAACGCGTCGAAAACGTCCGCGACATGCTGCCCAAGATCGACTACCTGACGGTTCACACGCCGTTGACCCAGGACACCAAGCACTTGATCGGCCGCGCCGAACTCGATTTATTGAAACCGGGCGTGCGGTTGATCAACGCCGCGCGGGGCGGGATTTACGATGAGGCCGCGTTGGTCGAGGGTCTCCAGAGCGGCAAGATCGGCGGCGTGGCGCTGGACGTGTTCGAGGAAGAACCGTGCACCAAGAGCCCGCTGTACGGCCTGAAAAACGTGGTCTGCACACCCCACTTGGGCGCCAGCACGGAGGAGGCGCAGACCCAGGTCGCCGTGGAAGCCGTGCAACTGTTGACCAACTTCCTGACCACCGGCGAGATCCGCCACGCCGTGAACGTGGCCTCCGTCGATCCGAAAACGCTGGAAGCCATCCGCGGCTACCTGGACGTCGCCTACCGCCTCGGCCGACTGCTGGCCCAGTGGAAAGAGGGGGCCGCGGCAGACTGCGCACTGAGCTACCGCGGGGCCGTGGCCGATAAGAATACGCACTTGCTGACTGCGGCCTTCTGTGCGGGTCTGCTCGAAGGTTCGATGAGCGAAGACGTCAACATCGTCAACGCCGAAGTGCTGCTCCGCGAGCACGGCGTCCAGTTGACCGAGGAAAGCCACAGCCGGGTGGGCGTGTTCAGTTCCGCGATCACCGCGCACCTGACCTGCAACGGCCACAAGTTCACCGCCGCTGGCACGTTGTTCGGCAACAATATGCCGCGTTTGATTCGCCTCGGCGACTACCGGCTGGAAGCCTATCTGGACGGCAATCTGCTGATCTTCAATCACGGCGACGTGCCGGGTGTGATCGGTTCGGTGGGCACCATCTTCGGCAAGCACGGCGTGAACATCGGCCAGATGTCCGTGGGGCGGGCCAGCGACAAACCGGGCGGCAGCGCCATCGGTGTGTTGTATCTGGACAGCCAACCACCGCAGGCCGCGATTGACGAGGTGGCAGCTCACCCCCATGTCCAGCGAGTGAAGATCATCCAGTTGCCTAACGCGGGGCAAATGCCGCCCTGGATGCAAGGCTAGTCGGGGCAGGGCAGGGGGGATACCCAGTGGATTCGCCCAGCAATGCACTGGACCGCGTCACGGTGATCATTCCGGCGCTGAATGAAGCGCAGGCCTTGCCCCTGGTACTTCGCGACTTGCCGGCCGTGGGCCAAGTGATCGTGATCGACAACGGCAGCACGGACAACACGGCCAGCGTCGCCACGCAACAGGGTGCCATGGTCGTGCCGGAACCGCAGCGTGGCTACGGGGCCGCCTGCCTGCGAGGCTTACTGGCGATCCGGGAATTCACGGCGCAGGGGCGGTCCGAACCGCGAATCGTGGTCTTCGTCGATGCCGACTACAGCGATCATCCCGAACTGTTGCCGCAACTCGTCGCACCGCTATTCGACGACACCGCTGACTTCGTCCTCGGCTCGCGTCTGCTGGGGCAACGCGAACCGGGCGCCATGCCGCCCCAGAGCGTCTACGGCAATCGCCTGGCGTGCTTCCTGATGCGGGTCTTGTTCGCTGCGCACTACACAGATTTGGGACCGTTTCGGGCGATCCGCTACGATCGGTTATGCGGCTTGCACATGGAGGACCGCAATTTCGGGTGGACCATCGAAATGCAGATCAAAGCCGTGCGGGCAGGCTTGCGCATCCGCGAGATTCCGGTCCCGTACCGCCGTCGCGTCGGCCAGAGTAAAATCAGCGGCACCCTGAGCGGCACACTCCGCGCCGGCACGAAGATCCTAACCACCATCGCCAAGTACGGCTGGCGTCGGTAGGGCAGGGGAGATCGTAGTTCGAGACCATGGTTTATGGTGAACGCGGAAATCCCCACTCCCGCAACCAGCCCACCACGCTGCCCTTGGCGGGATCGAAACCTCGCTGGCCTGGCCTTGTTGGCCGCGATTTCTTGTGGCCTGTATGTTTCCGTGGCTGTACTGAGCCTGCGTTTCGAGCACAACACGCCCGCGACCGAGCGGCCCATCCTGCCCGTCGTACTCCTGCTGGCGGCCGCGTTCGCGATCTACTTGATTGCCATCCGGCTCGCTGCACGGGCCAAACAGGATCGGAGTTTGGTGACCGTGCTGCTCGGTTCGTCCATCGCCTTTCGGATCATCCTGCTGTCCTCGACACCCATCCAGGAAATCGACATCTATCGTTACCTGTGGGATGGCGCCGTGCTGCGCGCGGGCGTCAGCCCGTTTCGGTACAGTCCCCAGCAAGTGCGCCACGCGTCCATCGACCTTTCCCTTCCGGACGATCTGGAGCGGTTGGTCCGTCTGCGCGATACGGAACCCTCGTTGAAGACCGTGCTCGATCGCATCCACTACGGCCAGTTACCCACGGTCTATCCGCCGGTCAGCCAACTGGTCTTTGCCGCCGCGGCGTGGACCACGCCGGACGAGGCCACGGTCGCGGTGCGCATCGCGGTCATGAAGACCTGGATGATCGCCTGGGACGTGGCGACGTTGGTGCTCGTCATGCGGCTGCTGATACTCGTCCGCCGTCCCCTCGGCCTGTGCCTGATCTACGGTTGGTGCCCGCTGCTGCTCAAAGAGGTGGCCAACAGCGGCCACCTGGACGCGCTGGCCGTGTTCCTGACGACGCTGTCCGTGTATCTACTCGTGCGGCTCTGGGTTGGAGGGGACAGCGCGAAATTGGCCGGACGGGTGGCGCGGGGTCGGGTGTACGAATTTCAGTTCTTGCGGCCTACAGCCCATGTTTCGGAAAAGCGTTTCACCGCAAGAACTGAAATTCGTACACCCGATCCCTGTTTCCTCCGGTCGCCGCTGTTCGCCCTGAGCGCCGCCGTGGTCCTGGCCCTGGCAGTCGGGGCCAAGCTCTATCCCGTCATCCTGGCTCCGCTGTTGGCCGTTGGCGCGGCCCGTTGTCTCGGCTGGCGCTGGTCCGTTGCCACGTTGCTGGTGTTCGTGATCACCACCAGCTTCGTCCTCTGGCCCATGGTGCCGGTTGAACTTGTTTCACGTTCCGCGCGGCAGGGAGCAGGGCAGGGGGGGGTAGCTCCGGACGTCACATCACCCCAGCCCAAGGCTGCAGCCGCGGAGGACGACGCCTCTCCGCCCTTTGTACAGGATGCCCAGGACCCCAGTCTCGGCCTGCAGACCTTCCTTCGCCGCTGGGAAATGAACGAGTTTCTGTTCCTGCTGGTCTTCGAGAATCTGAAGCCTGCCAAGGCAATCAAGGCCGCTGAGACCGCTTGGTTTTCGGTCTTGCCGGAGAGTCTCCGGGAACCGCTGATAGCGACCATGCAATCGCACTTTCCCGTCGACGAATGGGAAGCTGCCTTTTGGCTCGCACGCGGCATTACGGCCATCGCCTTCGTCGTGCTGGCCCTGTGGTTGGTCCGCCGTGTCAGCCGCGCCGCCGATCCCGCGGTGTGGCTGGAGTCTGCCTTCCTGACGGTGGCCTGGTTCTGGCTGCTCTCTCCGACGCAGAACCCGTGGTACTGGACGTGGGCCTTGCCGCTGTTGCCGTTCGCCCGCAGTCGCGTGTGGCTAGCGCTGAGCGGCCTGGTGTTGCTCTACTACTTCCGCTTTTGGCTGCGTTACCACTTCCCCGCGGAGCCCGTGCTCGGCACGTCGTATCGCGGCGAAGTCTTTTTCGATCTCGTAATGACCTGGGTGGAATACGCCCCATGGTTCGTCTGCCTGGGCCTCGGAGCGATCTTTCGGGCAGGGACGACGAGAACCGCGCCGCCAGCGGCTGAATAATTCGGCAGGGTAGGGGGGGGCCTTGATCGTCAGGTTGCCAACGGCTGTCAGTGCGGTCAACGGTCGGGGTGGCTGGCGGCTGAGCCTAAGCGAAGCCCCAGTCCCCGATTTCTGGAGCATCGCTGCGATCTGCCCCAGCCACCCTGCCCGCCTGCCGCGAGCATTTCGCAAGGTTACGATTATTGAGTCCTAGGTAGCCAATGACATGGGAGGGCGAGGCTCCTGCCGAGCCGGAGCGGGCCGTCAGGGACGGCCCACGGCTCCGCGGGAGCGTCGCCCTCCCAAGCCACGTTCTCTCGTTTTCCATTGGCAACCTAGGACTCAATAAGGCCCCGAGGCTTGACGCCGTTGGCAACTGGCGAAACAATCTTTACATGGCCATTCTGGGAATCGATCCGAAGAACGACTACGCCTTCAAATGTGTGTTTGGTAGCGAGCGGCATACCGGCGTGCTGATTCACATGCTGAACGCCGTCTTGAAACCACCGCCCGAGCGGCGTGTGATCCACGTCACGATCCTAAATCCGTTCACCGAAACGGTGGCGTTGGACGAGAAACTGGCCATCCTGGACATCCGCGCCCGCGACCAGAGCGGCCGGCAATTTAATGTCGAGATGCAGATGGTCACGCGTCCCAGTCTGCGCGGTCGGTTCCTGTACTACTGGGCCAAGCTGTACAGTGGCCAGTTGCAATCGGGCGACCAGTACGAATCGCTCGAATCGGTGGTTTCGATTTGTTTCATTGATGGTCGGCTTTTTCCCGAAACCGACGCCTACCATCTGCCGTTCGGGCTGTGGGATCCGAGCACAGGTTTGGCCTTCAGCGACGATTTGGCGATTCACTTATTCCAATTGCCAAACTTCACGAAGACTGCCGACGAGCTTACCGATGCGCTGGACTTGTGGTTGTATTTCCTCAATAATGGGAACGGGTTGGACCCGGAGAATCTGCCCGCGCGATTGCGGGTCGCGGAGGTGAAAGAGGCCATGAGCGTGTTGCGAGAAGTGACCCAAGATGAGCTCGAACGGGCGCGCTATTACGATCGCGAGAAAGCCCGAATGGATGCGTTGAGCTGGGAGAAAGCCCTGGAACGACGACACGCCAAGGCGATGGCGGAGGCCCAGGCCCAGTCGCTGGCGGAAGGACGCGAGGAAGGACGCGAGGAAGGACGCGCGGAAGGACGCGCGGCAGGACGCGCGGAAGGACGCGCGGAAGGACGCGCGGAAGCTTTGATCGGTCAGGTGCGTCTCTGCGAGCGGTTCCTGCGTCGGCCGTCGCGGCCGGATGAGCAGTTGCAGGCGCTGTCGGTGGACGAACTCCAACGCTTGGTGGACCAGCTGCGCAGCGAACTGGACCGCTAGGCGTCAACCTGACTGCGGTTGCTGTTCGCTGGTGATCGCGTGTGGCTGGCGTTAAGCGGCCTCGTGCCGCTCTACTATCTCAAACCGGAGATGTTGTATGCGTTGGTCAAAACTTACCTCCAAGTGAGCGGGCCACCAAGCATGTCGCACTGCTCTGACATGACAAGTTCACAACGAGTGCGAGGAGAGGAGGCAGCCCGGCGGCGCAGGCTTCTGCTGGCGGGCAGCGCCGTGCTGGTGGTCGCTACGGCGGTCCTCTCCTTCTCCATGCCGGACTGGTGGACGGCGCTGGCGGGGCACCGCTGGGAACGAGACTTCGAATCGGGCGAGACGCACCTGGATCGTAGTCAGGACGCTTTTCCCGAGCCGGCGTTCGCGCCCCAGGCCACGATCGAGGATCTCACACTCGCCACCACGCAAGCCGTGGACGATCTGGTCGCCGCTTACCCTGAGACCTGGGCGCCGCTGCATGTCTTGGCTCGCTGGCAGTACAGTCTGCGCAACACCGCCGAAGCGGTCCGGCTCTGGGAGCGGTGTGCTCAGCGGGATCCGCAGCACGCCGAAGTGTATCTGGGCATCGGATCCGTGGCCAAGGAAAGTGGGGATTACCGCAAGGCCGAGGAGATGTTCCGCAGGACGCTGGCCCTGGCTCCCGGCAACGACGCTGCCAGTATCGCTTTGGCGGAAACATGTCTGCAACAAGGCCAACTGCAGGAAGCGGTGGCCACGCTGGAAGAGTACCTGAAGACACATCCGATCTCTGCGCCGGTCGCCGACTGCTTGGGGCAGTCCTGTTTGCAGCTCAAGGCTTACCAAAAGGCCTGCCAAGCCCTGGAAGAGAGCCTCCGGATCAATCCCCACAACCGCAGCGCGTGCTATGGCCTGGCGCGCGCGTACGCCAGCCTCGGTCAACAGGAAAGATCCCACCAGTACATGCAGAAGTTTCGGGATCTGGCGGCCCGCGACGGTGATAGTTCCAACGCAGCCAGAGACCGTGCCGAGGTCCTGCTGACCGACTTGCCGTTGGTGCGCCAAAGCGCGGCGCAGACGCTGATCGATGTGGCCAACGTGTACCGCGATCAGGGATGTCTGGATAAGGCGGAAGGGATGTGGCGCCGAGCCGCAGTTCTGGATGGGAAGAACCTGACCTGCCGGGCCGAACTGGCGCTGCGCTATGAACGGACCAACCGCGAACGCGAGGCCCTGCGGATGTGCGAGCAACTCCGCGACTTGGAGCCGGGCAACGCTGACCACTGGTTGGACGTCGGCGTGCTGAACGGCCGGTTGGGCCACTATGACGCCGCGCTGGCCGCCGTGGCCAAGGCCGTCCAGATGGCTCCCGACAAGCCCCAGTATCGCCAGGCCTACGAGCTGATTCAGCAGGGGGAGTGAGACCGACGTCGGGGCGTCCTCCTGGTCTCGCCCGCCCCGCCTCGCGGACGGCCAGCGGCAACCAAGTTGGCCTCTTCGCGGGGGTCCCAATTTTTCGGTGGGGGCTGGTAAGTGGCTGTAAAGAAATGACCTGGCAGATCGGTGGTAGGACGGATTGACACTTCGGCCCCGAAACATCGGGCCGAAGTGCCAATCCGTCCTACGGTCAAACTGCGGACTTGTTCTTTTCCAGCCACTAAGCCGAATCCTTGTACCCCGGGTCGGAACCTGTCATACTCATGCGGAGTTCTCTGTAGGAGGAAGGCGGCTCTGGAACTCGAATCCGAGTGGTCAATTTGGTCTTCATTGGCATTTTCCAGCCTGCGGCGATGCGGTATCGTGGCAGGCTGGCAGCTATCTTCGGCTTGGCTTTGTCACTTATTTCTAGGGAGAATCTGATGTCCTCGTCCAGAAGGAACAGGCAGGCATTCACGCTTGTCGAACTGCTCGTGGTGATTGCCATCATTGGCATCCTCGTTGCGCTCTTGTTGCCTGCGATCCAGGCCGCCCGCGAGGCGGCCCGCCGCAGCCAGTGCTCGAACAATCTCAAGCAAATTGGCTTGGCTCTGCAAAATCATCACGACATTTACAAACGCCTCCCGCCAGGAAACGCTCAAGACCAGATGCCCTTTAGCCCCTCCATCGGCGGCGGCGCCGGCTGGGGCAGCAACTGGCCTGTGTACATCCTGCCGTATGTCGAACTGCAGAGCATCTATGACCAATGGGACTTCACCCAAGGAGGGAATTCGGGAGTCTTCAATAACACCAATATTGCCTTGAGAAATGGCTTGCTCCTCCCGGGCTTCAAGTGCCCCTCGTCGCCGCTGCCCGCGATGTGCGTAAACCAGAACACGACCGCGGCGATCAATTATGTGGGAATCTCCGGCGCCATCAACGGCTTGATTCTTGGCTATGCGGAAGGCCGGACCAACGGCGGAGGTTCTGGTATCATCTGCGCTGGCGGCGTCCTGTACCCCAACAGCAAGATCAACTACCGCGACATTACGGATGGCACCAGCAATGTTCTCGCCGTCAGCGAGCACGGGGATTTCATGATCAGCCAGGACCGTTCGAAGAAAGACTGGCGCGCGAGCCAGCCCTGGGGTTGGTCGATTGGCGCGTGCCAAAACACCAGCCCGCCGGGCTACATGTCAGGCGGGGATAACCGCACGTTCGGCTGCATGACGATTCGCTATGCGATCAACAACAAAGACAACAACGGTCTTGGCTGGGGCAATGGGAATGGAAACGGGGCAGACGGAGTCTGCCTCGACTCAGGAGCCAACACCCCGCTCAACTCAACTCATCCGGGAGGAGTTCTGTCGCTGTTGTGCGACGGTTCGGTTCGCTTCTTGGCCGACGCGACCACGCTGGATATACTCGCCCGTCTAGCCACTCGCGACGACGCTTTGCCGTTGCCTTCGTACTGAGCTTATCGCGTAGCAGAACATCGGGCGGCCGAGGAACGTCGCCCGGACGTTCCCGGTCCGCAAGGCATTCTTCCCGCTCGTGATTGCACGTTCCGTACACCCTTAACTGCGAGAGATCATACGTGTTCCGACACATCTGCCTCGTTGCGTTGTTGCTCATTGGTATGACCTTGTCCGGTTGTGGCGGAGGTGGCAGGCCAGTGCCCAAGCGATTCCCTGTCAGCGGCACGGTCACCCTGGACGGTCAACCGTTGGCCGAGGGCGTGATCTACTTCAAGACGATCGAGAAGGGCTCGAGCGAACCCTGTGACATCCACGGCGGGGAATTCAAGGGTCAGGCCGAGGCCGGCGATCGCCGCGTCGAAATCTGTCGGTTCCGCACGACGGTCCAGGACGCCAACGGGATGAAGACCGAGATCCAAGAGAATCTTATCCCCGCGCGCTACAACACCGAAAGTACGCTGACCGCCAAAGTCACGCCGGCAGGTCCCAACCAGTTCAAGTTTGAACTTATTGCCAAATGAGAGGTTGGCATTCCCGGTGTACGACGTGGTCGGCCTTGTGTGCCGCGCTGTGCTTGGGGGACGCCGCGCCGGCGGCCAGTCCGATCCTGCTCCGCGACGTGACCCGCCAGACCGGCATCACGTTCCAGCACACCGACGGCAGCAGCGGACGACGGTATATCGTGGAAACGGTGGCCTCCGGCGTGGCCACCTTCGATTACGACGGCGATGGTCTGACGGATATCTTTTTTCTCAATGGGTCCCCGCTGGCGGGCGCCGCCGCGGACCCGCCGTCCCGTCCCGCCTTGTACCGCAATTGCGGCGGGGGGACGTTCCAGGAGATGACCCTGCCGTCCGGGTTGGGGAAGACCGGCTACGGCTTGGCCGTGGCGGTGGGCGATTACGACAATGATGGTTACCCGGACGTGTACGTGAGCCATTTCGGGCCCAATGTCTTCTACCGGAACAATGGCGACGGGACCTTCACGGACGTTACGATCGCCACTGGAACGGCCGGGGGCGACAGCCAGAAAGTGGGGGCCGGCGTCAGTTTTCTTGACGCGGATGGTGATGGCTGCCTCGATCTGTTCGTGGCCAACTATCTCCGATTCTCCAACGACCGGCACGTGACCGCTCTGCGACGCGGGGTGCCCGTATACGCCAGCCCCGAACAGTATCCGCCCTGGCCCGCTGCGCTGTACCACAACCGGGGCGACGGCACCTTCAGCGATGTCAGCCGGGAATCAGGCGTCAGCCAGTCCGCCGGGCGCGGGATGGGGATCGTGTGTGCCGACTACGACAACGACGGCAGCACAGACATCTTCGTGGCCAACGACGGATCCCCCAATTCCCTGCTGCACAACGACGGCCGGGGCCGGTTCCAGGACGTGGGCGTGGCCGCGGGGATTGCCTATGACTACCAAGGCCGGGTCCAGGGAAGCATGGGCGTCGATTGTGGAGACTACGACAACGACGGCCTGCTGGATTTTTACAAGACCGCCTTCCAAAGGCAAATGGCCACGCTTTACCGGAATCTGGGCCGGGGCCTGTTTGACGACGTAACCCTCGTCTCTGGTGCCGGGGCGGGAACGTCGCAGAACGTGACTTGGGGCTGCGCCTTCGTGGACCTCGACAACGACGGCGACCGTGATCTGTTTGTCGCCTGCGGCCACGTCTACGACAACGTGGAACGGTTCGACGACACGACTTCCTATCGCGCGCGGAACCTCGTACTGCAAAACATCCTACGGGAAACGGGTCAGGCCAAGTTCGTCGATATCTCCGATCGGTGTGGCGACGGACTGCAGGCGCGGCAGAGCAGTCGCGGTGTGGCCGCGGATGACTTGGACAACGATGGCGCTATCGACCTGGTTGTTCTCAACTCCCGCGCATTACCCACGATCGTGAGGAACCTCCTGAACGAGACGGGGTCTCACAACCATTGGCTGGACATCCGGCTGCAGGGCAGACGCACGAATCGTGATGGCGTGGGGGCCCAGGTCAAGGTCGTCGCCGGAGACTTGATCCAGCTGGACGAAGTCCATAGCGGACGCGGATACCAAAGCCATTACGGTACGCGTCTGCACTTCGGGTTAGGGCCGCACGACCGCGCCGACCGCATCGAGGTCCGCTGGATCGGCGGCGGGGTCGACGTGCTCAAGAATGTCGCCGTCGACCGCAGCCTGTTGATTACCGAGGGATCTGGACAACCTGGATTCCTCGGTCATGGGCCGTGATTTGGCACGGAGGCGTTGATCGTAACACTGCGAAATGCCGTCACTGCCAGCTGGTTCCGTCCGAGAAGCTCCCGACGTAAGTCGGTGGGAGTGTTACCGCCCTGTGCCTAACCCGGAGCCCCATAAACGACCGGCCC
>JAPLNJ010001196.1 GCA_026692885.1 Planctomycetota bacterium
ATGGCCAAGCAGGCGCAGTCGCGGGTCAAGCGCCTCGGAGCCGGCCAGTGTCACCGCGTCGGCCGCCACGTGGCTGCCCAGCTTGGCCATCACCCGCAACGTCTCGGCTGTTTTGAGTCCGTCGAGCTTAGCCCGCAGCACGCCGTCCTTCCCAGTCTTGCCAGTGGCGATGACCTTCTGGCCGTCACTGAGCAGCAACTCGGCGCCTTCGACCGGCTGCCGTTTGACCATGTCCTGCACGAAGACCAGCGTCTCGCGGCGACTGCTCTTGAGGATCAGGTCGATGTCGCTACGGATGACCAGTGTCGTGGCCTCCAGGTCCTCTTCGCTGACGTTGACGATCGAGACGCCTGGTAGGTTCGGGTCGCAGGGCACCGCCAGTTCCTGGTCGATGGGTTTGTATTTGGCGTAGCCCGCGACCTGGAACTCCCAGGTCTTGTCGGGCTGGATCAGCGCGATATCCAACGCCTCGACCGACGCCACGCCGTGGGTCTTGCGGAAGTACGACTGCAGGTCCAAGCGGTAAAGCTTGACGGTGAGTCTTTCGATATTGCGGGTGCCCAGCTTCAGCCGCACCGGCTCGTTGGAGCGAAACAGACGCTCGGTACGCAGGGTCAGGGCTTTCTGTGTCATCACGGCCACGCGACCGGCCGCGGCTGGCGCTTGCGAGCCCCAGTTCAGCTTGCGATAGGCGTCGATCGCCTGCGCCAATTCGGCCAATTTCTCCTCGTGGATCAGGCCGATACGGTACTGGGCCAGCGACGATTCTTCGGCCGCCGGAAAGCGGCTGACGAGTTTGGACCACTCGACGATGGCGGCGCGGTAGGCTTTTTGGATGGCGGCGTTTTCGGCCTTGTCCTGCTCCAGCTTCTGTGCGGCGGCGTAAGGGATCTGCCCGAAGATGAACAGCGCCTGCGGGACACGTTCGTCCAGCGGGTGCCGCGTCAGGAAGCTGGCGAGCAGTTCCCTCGCGGGGTCAACCTTGTTGGCCGCCACCGCAGCCAACGCGATCTGGAACTCGGCGTTGACAATGCCCTTCTGACTCTCGGCCCACTGCGGGCCGTTGGGATAACGCGTGATGTAGGTCTGCCACTGTTGGATAGCTTTGTCGAAGTGTCGCTGAAGGAAGCGGATCTGCCCGATTTGGAACACGGCCTGACGGGTCAGCTCCTCCTGCAGTTCGGCCGGTGTCCTGGGGACGCCGTCCAGTCGCCGGTTGGCCAGGTTGCCTGGGGGCAAGGCGAACCCCTTGCCCGCGATAAACGACTCGAAGGCGCTCACGGCCTGGTCGAGCCGGCCCTGGCTGCGGTAAGCCTCCGCGATGCCATAAGCCGCCTGGACCGCCTGGGGATGCCGACCAAAGCGGGCGAGGAAATCGGCGGCGGCCTGGACGGCCTTGTCCAACTCCTGCGCCGACGGCGCGGGCATGCCATAGGTCTGCACGACCAGCCAAGCCACGTCACCCGCGTCGACCTCCGTCGAAAAAGGAGACGTCCCTCTCGGCACGCGGGGGGCGTCAGCCCCCTGCTTCCCCGGCCCGGCCAACAGCTTCTGCAAATCTTCCAGCTCCAGTCGCGCCTGGGCCGCTTGCCCCGCGGCCAGCATGGCCTCAGCCAGTCGATATCGCGCCGCCAGAACTCGCTGCCCCGCGGGTGGCGGACTCTTTTTTTTCTGGTTCAGCGCCCGCTCCTGGCTGCCGATCGGCCCGGTCCAGTTGGGATCGAACTCCTGGAGGTAGGCTTGGAAATCCTTGATGGCTTCGGGAGGCTGCTCGGCCAGTTGACCGGTGCGTCCCAACTTGAACATAACCTCGTCCTTCAGGTCTCGGCCGATCTCCATCGCGAGGGCCTTGCGGTACAGGTTCCCGGCCTTCGCATAATTGGGCGGCAGGGCCGCCACGTCATGCGGATCGCCTTGGGTCGCCATCGCGTCCGCGAATTTCACCAGCACGCCGGCCACTTCATGCTTGCGCGCCGCACCCAGCAATCGCAACGTTTCGGCCTCGTAGATTTCCTCCGCGCCGCGATAGTTCTTCTGCTGGACCATCGCCTGGGCCGTCAGGAACATCGCCTTCTGCCGCCAGACCGAGTTCTTGTACTGCATCAGCACCCGCTGGGCCGCGGCGATAGCTCGGTCGTGGTGACCTTGGTAGTGGAGCACGAGAGCCTGGAGGTACTGGGCCTCGTCCGCGTCTGGCGCCTTCGTCTGCAGTTGTGCTTCGAGCAGCTTCAGGGCCTGGTCCCACGCCTTGCCCTGCATGGCGACCTTCGCCTGCAGCAACGGCGTGGCCGGCTTCGCCGCTGCGACCGCCTGACCCACGGTCTCTTCGGCCGCCGCATCCGCAGCCAGCGGTTCCGCCGCGGCGCACCAAGCCGCCGTCACGCACCAAGCCACGAACACCGAAATTCGCAACGCCTCGTAGGTCAGCCTTTCCAGGCTGACGTCGCCACGCCTGACAGCCTGAGCCGTGAGAAGTCTTACCCGGCCCATCATGCCTCTGCCCGCCCACCGATCGATTCGTCGCGTGCTGAACATGCTACGTACTCCTTGGTGCCAACGCCGCCAGAGATGCTGCGGAGAGATGCAAGCCCCAGCCCATTAGCCTACACTGTTGGCTGGCTTCGTTCCATGTATGCGCCCCAGCGCCACGTCGCGATTCTCGGACCCCCGCCAGCTCGTCTGGCAGGTGAGCAAGTCTTGTGAGCGAGCAAGACAGCGCAGAGAAGCTCGCCCTTCTGGGACCCCCGCCAGCTCGCCTGGCCGGTGAACAAGTCTTGTAAGCGAGCAACCGATCCGCGCGACAACCTCTGCCATATCGTCTGGCAAAGGAATATAGTCGGCTTCTTTACCTGCCCGACAAACGGGCAAAACAGGTCCGACGAACGACCCTGGCGAGAAAGAAGAGGCAACGATTATGGACCTTCGTCCCCTGTACGAACCTGGCGGGGTGACGCCCTGCTACAGGCTGCGGTACGGCTGGGCGGGCTGGCCCACGCTCGGAACCGAGTTCCCGGCGGCGATGGAACATCTGCTCTCTGCACCCTCGGCCGACTGGGAGCGTGACCACTTACGCCTCCTGGAATTCTCGTTCTCGCCGGAACGCGTGTTGATGACCTTCAGCGTCACACCGCAAGTCGCGCCAGTCCTTTTCGTCGCCCGCGTGAAAGGCAGACTCCAACACTCGCTGCGGCAGGCAGGTGTGCCGGTCAAATTCAACCGTAAAGTGGCGATGATGTCGATCGGCGAGAACCACCGCACGGACGTCGAGGAGTACATTCAGCGGCGCGCACAGAAGGAGGCCCACGAGGATCCCGCAGTTGAGGATCTGCTCCGCCAGTTCACGGTCGTGAACCCGTCGGTCGATCTGGCTGCGGCCTCCGAGACAACAAGCGGCCGGTACTGGTACAATTTGCACCTGGTCATGGTGACCGCGAAGCGATGGCGTAACGGAGATCCATGTTGGCTGGGCAAGATCCGGGACCAGTCGCTGCGCATCGCCGCCAACAAGGGCTACGAGATCTCGCGATTGTCCGTCGCGCCAGACCACGTCCACATATCCTTGCGCGGGAATATAGAGCACTCGCCGGAGCAGATCACCTGGGCGTTTCAGAACAACCTGGCCTACGCGTTGGGACAGGTTCGCGTCTGGCAAGACACCTATTACGTGGGAACGTTCGGGGAGTACGACATGAATGCGGTGAGGATGTGGGAATGATCGCTCGCTAACAAGACTTCTTCACCGGCCGGGCGAGCCGGCAGGGGTCGGCGGTTGGGCGCGTTGCGGGACGGTCTCGCTGACGATGACTTCTTCACCGGCCGGGCGAGCCGGCAGGGGTCGGTGGCCGGGCACGATCGGGAACGCTACTTCGGCACTTGCACCGCTTCGCCGCCGGCACGGGTCGCCAGGCCCTGGTAGACGGTCAGATCGATATCGCTGCCAATCAGCCGCACCGAACCGTCGGCCAACGCGAAGTGTGCGCCGGTCGCATGGTAACTGCTAAAGTCCTCCTCGTGAGCGTGAGCATCGTTCGGGACATGGTCACACGCGCCGACGACACGGGCCATCGGATCCAAAGATCCGTGGATCACGCCTGTCCAGGTGGAACTGATCAGCTTGGACGAGCGTTCGCCAACCACGAAGGTGTTGCTCAACCCATCCAGGATGTCCGCAAAACGCACATGACTATTGTGAAAGAAGCAGCCATCTCCCTGGCTAGGATTAACGGTCACGTCGGCGGTCCCGAAGACGCCCAGGTAGTTCGACCGTCCGACTTCAAAATTGGCTTGATGCAAACCGGAGATCACGAAGATTCGATCCGGGCTGGTGTCGCTGGGGCACAGGAAGATCGGGATGCTGACGCGCCGTGCGTCGTTGTTGCTGGCTTCGTCGATGTGATCCTCCAAGTGAATCTGGTCGTCCAGCAACGCCTTCTGCTCGACAAAGTGCAACAAGTACGCGGCCCAGCCCCAACCCGGTTCGCCCAGCGGTGTATCGGCAACCCAGCCGGGCGGCAGGCGGCCGTTCGTGTTGTGGAAATTCTGCATGGCCACGCCGATATTACGCAGATGGTTTTGGCATTGCGAGCGACGGGCCGCTTCGCGCGCGTACTGGGTGGCGGGCAGCAAGATGGCCACCAGGATGCCGATGATGGCGATCACGACCAACAATTCGACCAACGTAAATCCATGACGAGAACGCATAGGAAGAATCCTCCCAAACGAAAATACCAGCTCGATCTGACGAGCGGCAATGAAGTGTCCAAGACCCACGACGGACAGGCAGGTCCGTGTTGCGAATACCAGCAGAGCACACTCCATGGGGCGGTGGGACACCACGAGCGCGCAGCGAGAAACAGTGGCCGGCTAGAGCCGCGTGGGAGGACCGCGGGAGAGTGGCAGCGAGATCTGCGAAGCGGGATCGCTGGCGACTGTCGGCCAGTCGACCAAGTCCAGCCGATCGGCCAAACACGGTGCGGTAGACAGAATCACCGGCAGCGCGTGTTTCGCCAGGAACTGGCAAGCCAAACAATGCTTCTCGTCGTGACGGCTGGGCGACGGCCCTGGGGCGTGCCGCTCACGATCGGGTGGGTTGGCAGCGTCTACGGAGTCACGGGCCGTCTCCGCGTGTCCAGCCGCCGACGCCACGACGTGGCAGGCCGATAGCGAGTGGCAGTCGCGATGGGCCACGCCAGCCAGCAAACCCTCGACCGCGAAAACCGCAGCCAGGATGATCGCGACAAACTGTGAGGGGCGGCTAGCCATCGCAACAACCGAGGGTTACAGCAATTTGACCAACGTGAAGTCTAGGCAACCGTCCGAATTTCTGTCAATCGCAGTCTGGCATGGCAAAAACCTTGATCGCGAGGTTGCCAACTGCTAGCTGACGGGTGGGCCTTGATCATAACGTTGCGCACACAAGCCCGACGCGCCAGCGAGGGTGCCCCAGACTTCGCCCCGGCCACGTATTCCGTCCGCGTGTCAGCCCAGCTAAGTCGCCTCACCCAATTCCGTGAATAACTTAGGTCGGGAGCTTCTCGGGGGCGATCACGACGCTGCTAGCATTTCCCGACGTTATGATCAAGGCCTTGGCGCCGAACGACTGCGTCTGGTTCCTGCCAAACGATCGGCGGCTATTCCTCAGTAAACCTCTTGACCCAAACGGCGACCTCGGCTGGGGAGAGCGGGGTGTGCGGCTTCAAGTCAGCCTCGGCGTGCGCGGGGCTGTCGGCGGCACATCGCTGGAGCAACTCCGGGAACCAGACTTCGCTGTCCACGGCTCGTACCCGCCGCCGTCGCGCGGCCCGCTGCACCCGGTGATCGCTGGACACCACCGTCAGCTGGCGCGGCGCCGTGTCGGCGCGGATCAATTCCTCGATCAGATCGTCCGCTTCCTCGTGGCGCGGCGCATAGCGAACCACCAGTCCCCGGTGTTGGCAGGTCCGCGGCAAGCCGGGCGGCGCCTGCTGGGCATCGAACACAATCGTCGTCGCGGTCCGTTCCTCAGGCTCCAATCGGTCGGCTAAGAAATCCAGCAGCGCCAGGCGAGAGCGTTCGAAGCTCCTCGCACCTCCGCCCGCACCGAAGATCCCGGTGACGTTCAGCAGGTTGTAGCCGTCGATGATCAATCCCATTCCATGATCCGCCCGCTCCTGCTGTACAGCGTTAGTAGGTCAGGCTTTCCAGCCTGACTTCTGGGCGTCTCGACGTCAGGCTGGAAAGCCTGACCTACAGCTTCCGTTCGCCACCGACAAACACGTGCACCGCACGACCTTTGAGTTGCCAACCGGCAAAGGGCGTGTTCTTGCTCTTGGAGCGGAACTGACTGGGATCGACCGTCCAGGCGAGTTCCGGGTCGATGACCGTAATGTCCGCATCGGCGCCGACTTGTAGCGTGCCTTTGGGGATGCCCAGGATCCGGGCGGGGTTAATCGTCATCTTCTCCAGGGCGGTCATCCAATCCAGCCTGCCGGTCGCGATCAACTTGGTGATCACCACCGACAACGAGGTCTCCAGGCCGACGACGCCGAAGGGCGCTCGATTCAGTTCGAGCATCTTCTTCTCGGAAGCCCGTGGCGCGTGACCGCTGGAGATGACATCGATCGTGCCGTCGGTCAGGCCCTGAATACACATTTCCACGTGTTCCGCCGATCGCAACGGCGGGTTGACTTTGAAGTTCGAGTCAAAGCTGCGCAGGCATTCGTCGGTCAACGTCAGGTGATGCGGGCAGACCCCGACCGTGACGTGCAAGCCGCGCGCCTTCACGCGCCGGATCAACTCGACGCTATTGGCGCTGGAGACGTTCAGCAGATGCAGCCGGCCGCCGGTCGCCTCGGCCAGTCGCAGATCGCGGCTGGTCATAACGTCCTCGGCTTCGCACGGCAACCCCGGCAGTCCCAGCACCAGCGAGACTTTGCCCTCATGCATGACCCCATCGCACGACAGTTCCAGCACCTCGGGGTGATTGAAGATCGGCTTGTCGAACATTCGACAGTACTGGAATGCCCGGCGGAGCAAGTCCGAGTTCTGCAGCGGTTGAGGCGCGTCCGTGAAGGCCACCGCCCCGGCCCCGACGAGCGAGCCGATTTCCGCCAATTCCTTGCCGGCCCGATCGCGGCTGATGCAGGCCGCCACGTATACGTTGCAGTTCCCTGCACGGGCGGCTTTCTGCCTCACAAATTCGACGCTGGCCTGCGTGTCGATAGGGGGATCGTTGCTCGGAACACAGACGATCGAGGCAAATCCGCCGGCGATGGCCGCGGCGGTGCCCGTCTCGATCGTCTCGTCTTCCTCGTAGCCCGGTTCCTGCAGTTGCACGTGCAAGTCAATCAGGCCCGGCGCGACGATCTTGCCGCTGACGTCGAGCACCTGCTCTTGGCCCGTCGGCATCACGTCGTAGGCCACGATTCGGCTGTTTTCAATCAGTAGATTCGTGACCCGATCCAGCTTTTGGCTGGGATCGATCACCCGACCGTTTTGGAGAAGGATGCGTGACATAGCCAACAATTTACCAAGACTCGGCGGCAGGTCAATTCCGCGCACCGTGTTTGCGCCCGAGTTTTCTGTCACGCAGCCGAATTCGCAAGTCGTTCCAGTGTGGGATGGTTTACAGCGTCCATCCTTGGCGGTATTCGCGTTGGACCAATTGGTTGAGTTCGGGCAGATTGATGCACTTCAGTTGGGGACCGTCCCATTGCACTTTCTTGCCCAAGCCGGCCCGCACCGCCAAGTTGCCCAGTAGCACCATTTCGGTCAACGGCCCGCCGTGATCAAAATTGGAGAAGGCGGGGCGCCCACCTTTGCAGGCTGTAACCCATTCGGTGAAGTTATTGCTCAGACAACGGGGAATACTCGGTTCAGGCGGCTTGAAGTCTTTCATGCGTTCGCCGGAGATGAAGCCCGGTCCGCCGTTAAGCTTGCCCTTGTCGCCGATGAAAATCGCGCCGTTGTCGGGATACGCCTGATCGGGAGCGAGTCCGCAGACTTCACGGGACGGGTAGTATCCACCGTCGTACCAGAAAATCTTGCAGGGGGGCATGGCCGCGCGGGCCGGAATGTCCCAGCGAACAATCGAGGAACTGGGGAACATCTCGGCGGTTGTATCGCCGGAATCCTTGACCAGCTCGACCGCTTCGGCGTGCTCAATCTTCAGGGCGGTGAACAGACCACTCATGGCGTGACAGCCAATGTCCCCTAGAGCGCCGGTGCCGAAGTCCCACCAGCCGCGCCAGACGAAGGGCTGATAATCGGGTTTGTCCTTGAACTTGCCTTCCTTGTAGATGTGCAGGAAGGGACGCTCGGGTGCTGGTCCCAGCCAGACGTCCCAATTGCTGCCGGCGGGGATGGGATCGGAACCTGCCGGACGAGTGCCACCTTGCGGCCACCAGAATCGTTGAGAAATGCCAGGCCGATCGGTCCAGATGTGCGCCTCCAAGACATTGCCGATCGCACCGACCCAGATCCACTCGCAGAGACGCCGCCAGCCTTCGCCTTCTCGGCCATTGTTGCCCAGTTGTGTGGCAACCTGATGCTGCCGAGCCGCCAGGGTGAGTTGGCGAGCTTCGGAAATGCTATGCGTCAACGGTTTCTCGCAGTAGACGTGCTTGCCGAGTTTTATCGCTCGCAGGGAAGCCGGCGCGTGGTGATGGTCGGGAGTGGCGACAAACACGGCATCGATCTGGCCGCTCATCTTGTCGAACATTTCGCGATAATCGGAGAACGTTTTGGGTGGCGGCTTGGTGAGACTGTGGTCCTTGTTGTACTTGTCGATTTGTCCAAGGCAGCCGTTGACAGCACCCGCGACCACATCGCAAACTGCCACCAAATTCTCGTTCAGGAACGCTTGGACATGGGCCCCGCCCCGCCCCCCCACGCCAATGCCGGCGATATTGAGCTTCGAGTTGGGGGACGGCTCGGCAAGAATGGCCGGAGCGTGGAAGAGTCGCGTACCGGCTGCTGCGGCGGCAACAGCGGCAGTTCTTCCAAGAAACGTGCGTCGGTCAATACGTGTCGCCATATCGTCACATCCCGTGGTGTTTGGAGAAAACCTGGTGGATCCCGCTGCGGCGGGGTTGGTTAGCCCAGATCATTCATGCCAGACCGATGAACAATGCGGGTTAGCAGAACAACGCTGAGGCGGGCAGAAACGGCAGGAAGGCTCGTAGCTCAGGTGCGAAAACAGAATGCAGCGGCATTCTAGAGAACCCACGCGTGCCTTGTCAACCGTTCGCGTTGGTCGGTAGTGGGGTCGTTTTAGGGACACGGTTCGTCACGAGGTCACTTTGCGGAGGCGGCTTTCGCCCCACGACCCTTGATGGCTGCGGCGAGAACTTCGATCAACTCCGTGTCGGTCATCCCCTTTAGGACCTGGACGGCAAGTTCTGCGCGAACGCGATTGCTGCACTCGCCAATCAATTGGACTGCCACCTTCTCCACCTCCTCCAGTTGTAGGTACATTTCCTGATACAGACGCCCACGACATGCCGCGATTTCAACAACAGCCCCCAAGGCGAGGCACTTGGATCTGGAAGCATCATACTTGCGAGCGCTAATATTGACTTCTTCTGCGCTGAACGCACGGCTACGAACAGTAAAGCCAGTCCCTCGGCCAAGCCATTGATTGGTCATGTACCCCATCGCGCACCCCCACTTCGCAGTAGTGTGACGTAATCCGAAGACGCCGTGCGCCGTATTCTACCACGGGCGTCATGCCTGCAATACGGCGTTCGATCCTACAGGCCGCCGCAAGGCGGCTTTTTCGTGAGCCTGCTTCGTGGCACAGCTTTTGTTGGCGGACACGATACGCAGATGAGAGCGGACGTTGTGGACGGTTGCGGCCCACCGCGGCCATGATGGCAGGCGTGACGAATCGCCTGCGGTCGTTCTTGTGGAGTTCGTAAATCAGTAAAAGGTTGTCAGTAGACGACTTGCGAATCAATTTCACTGACTTACAAGAATAACGCATTGACAACCCGACTACTGACCCGATAATACCCTCAGATAAGAACCGTCCAGTGCCTGCAGGTGCTGGACGTTTGGCCGAACCGGTTCACGCTGGGCGGCACGTCCTGCGGCCACTTTACGGTGGCCGTAGTTGTTTCTTGTGACTGTGATTGCCAATGTACATCTGCTACATGGATGAATCCGGATGTACTGGTGCACTCCCATCTTCAACGTCCCCAATTCAGCCCGTTCTTGTTGTCGCCGGCGTCATCATTGATCAGCAGAAGATACAGGCTGCGACCGTAGAGTACCTGAACATAAAGAGGAAGTTCTTTCCGAAACGTCTTGGACAATCGGCTGCATTCCTGCAGTGGGTACTCGAAGAGATCAAGGGAAGCGACATACGAAAAGATGTGCGCAGTTCGGGGCGATCAGAGCGCCGGCATGCCATAGGCTTCCTGGATCATTTCATGCTTCTCTTGGAGCGTAATGGCGTAAAGATAATTGGAAGACTATGGGTGAAGGGCGTTGGGCAGCCTTTTTCTGGAACACCAGTCTACACTTCGTCAGTGCAGCATATCTGCGAATACTTCAATAACTTCCTGGAGTCCCACCAAAGTGCTGGATGTATTATCGCGGATAGTCGCAACCCGGCTCTGAATGCCAATGTTTCGCATTCGATTTTCACGATGAAATTTCGAGCCAAGGGGGACGCTTTCCCTCGCATTCTTGAGATGCCGACGTTTGGGCACAGCGAGAATCACGTAGGAATCCAGTTGGTTGACCTCCTTTGTTCGTCGTTGTTGTTTCCGCTAGCCGCGTATTCGTACTGCACCGGGCATCGCTTCAATACATCTATCGAGATGGCGGCAAAATTCGCGGCGGGATCACGGTTTCTGACGCGATCGGGAAGAAGTCGGCCGCTGAAATGTTCTAAAACGCAAGTGAATCTTGTTCTCGTAGTTCACTTCCTTCTGTTGCGGACCAACCGTGTCACTCAAACGCCCCCACTACCCGTTGGTCGGTCACGCGTTGGTCGGTCAGGAGGGCCCGCTTTCGCCGCGAACTCGGCGGGCGGCGATCAGCGCGGTCACATCCGCCAGGATCTGAGGCAACGCCATGCCGCCCGGTGAAGCCAGATACCTGGGATTCCAAACCGGGCCAAATTTCTCCTTATAAGCTCGCAGGCCGGCGAAATCGTGGAAGTGGTCGGCATGCCGGAAAACCAGACCGGTGGTCCGATTCCAGATGGGCGCGAGGGGCCGGTCTTCAATGCCGGACAGCGACGCCAGGCCCAGATTGAACCACTGGTAGCCCTGCTGTTGCCCCCAGAGCATCAATTCGATGAACAAGTAATCCATGACGTCCGAGGGTGCGTCCGGCAGATACCGCAGCAGGTCCACGGAGCACTCTTCGTGTTCCGCGCCGAGCCAGAGATTGGCAAAAGCGACGAGCCGTCCCTGCTGCCGGACCACCGCACACGGAAATCGTTGCAGGTAGCCGGGGTCGAAGAAGCCCAGCGAAAAGCCCTTCTCGGTAGCGTGCTTCTCCGTCAGCCAAGCGTCCGAGATCGTGCGGAGCGCCGGCAGCACGTCGGCGACGCAATCCCGCGGCAGGACTTCGAAACTGCAGCCCTCGCGCTGGCAGGCGTGGTAGGTCTTGCGTAAGCTCTTGCGGACGCCGTCCTCGAGGCTAAATCCAGGCAAGGCCACACGGGCCTCTTCGCCCAGTTTCAGCAGCGTTAGGCCCTGATCGAGATAAATCAGCAGATGGTCCGGTTCGACCTGATAGAACACCGGCCAGCCATCGTACCGATCGCACAAACCGCGGAACTCCCAGACCAGTTCGGCGCTGTCCTGTTCGGCACCGACGGGATCGCCCAACGCGACCCAGGATCGCCGCTGAACCGAGTACATCACGAAGGCGGTGCGCGCGTCGTTGAACAGGAATGATTTGTCGCCCAACAGCGCGAGATTGGACCAGGTCTGCGTGGCCCCGGCGACGATGGCCGCCGCGGTTTCCAGTTCCGACGCATCGGGCGGTTGGGGACGGGCCGCGGGCGGCGCGACCAGCTTACGGAAGGTGAACAGTAAGAGCACCAGTAGCACCCCCACCGTGGCACGCATGAAACGCGGGGCGTCGCCGTCCAGGGTAAACTTCCACCACAGATCGGTCGAGTACTCGACTTGCTTGTGAGCGAACATTCCCAGCCAAATCGAGCAACCGGCGGCGAGGATGATGGCGCCGATCCAGCCGGGCGTGAACGGCTCGTGCACCAGCGAACCCTTGCGGCGAAACTCGCCGCGGCAACCTAACAGCGCGGCCAGAATCACGCCCAAGAAGAACATCTGCTCGAAAGCCAGTCCCTTGAGTAGCGAGAACACCATGCCGGCCACCAACAACCCGGCGGTCAGCCAGAACGCCGAATCCAACCGCCGGTACAGTCCCAGCGCCAACAACAGCAGCGCGGCTCCGGTCAGACTGGCCAAGAAGTGCGACGTTTCAACCACCGACAGCGGCACCAGTTCTCGTAACCTCGGCAACCGGCTGTGGAAGACCGGCATGGCGCCGGACAGGAGCATCACGGAGCCGGCCAGCAGCGTCCCCAACGCCAGCAGGCTGGGGGCGACCGCTCCCAACCAACGACTCATCCCGCCCCATAGACGGCGCACCGTCGTTTGCCGCAGCGCAATTTCATAGCCGCCCAGCAGGCCGGCGGCCAGCACCAGCGGCAGCAGGTAGTAGATCACGCGAAAAGCCAGCAGTGCGGCGACGACCTGTGTCTTGTTGGTGTCCGTGCTACCCATGGCCAGTACGACACCTTCGAAGACCGCCAGGCCCCCCGGCACGTGCGACAGCACGACGGCCACCCAGCCCAACAGGAACACGCCCAGAAACTGCCAGAAGTTGAGGGTAAAATCGTCCGGCATCAGCACGTACAACACCGCCGCGGCGACGACCAGATCCGCGGCCGACACGCCGAGTTGGGCCAAGCTCAGGCGAAAACTGGGCAGGGCGACCTCCATCCCGCGGAACCGGACCGGCTTCCGACGCCACAGCGTAATCCCCAAGTAGCTTACCGCGACCGCCAGCAAGAACAGGCCCAACGGCTGCACGGTCTTGAAGGGCAGATGCAGCAGGTCCCCCAACGACTCGGGGATCGGGAACGGCTGCACCAGAAAGACGACTCCGGCCAGGGCGAATAGCCCGACCCAGAAGATCACAGCCAGCATCAGCACCAGTCGTACGATCTCGACCGCCGAAAAGCCCCAGGCGGAATACAGTCGATACCGGACGGGCGTGCCGCCCAACAAGGCGCCGATGTTGTAGCTGATCACAAACCCCGTGAAGGAAGCCAGGGAAATCCGCGGCAGCGACAGACGCCGTCCCAACGAGCGTACGGCCAGGTAGTCGTAGCCGATCAGCAACAGGTAATTAACCGCGGTCAAGATCAGCGCCAGCCAGAGATGATCCGCCGGGATCTCGTCCAGATGGTCACGAATCTTGCGCAGACTCTGATCCTTGAGCTGGTGGTGCAGCGCGAAGACGGCAGCCACAAACACCAGCACCACAATCAGCGGCGGTAGAATCCTGCGGAGATGTTTGATCATCAATCAGTAGGCACGCGGCGTCAGACGAGCCTGGACTCGGCTCGGCAAACATTGGATGCGCAGGAACCCTTCGGCGTCGTCCTGATTGTACGAGCCGCCGCCCTCCATCGTGGCGATGCCTTCATCGTACAGACTGTTGGGACTGCTGCGGCTGTCGACAATCAGGTTCCCCTTGTACAGATTCAGACTCACCTCGCCCGTCACCCGCCGGTGCGCCTCGCGGATGAAGGCCAGCAACGCGTCCAGCTTGGCCGTGTACCAGTAGCCGTAGTAGACCAACTCGGCGACTTCCGGCGCCAAACGGTCGCGGAGATGCACCAGATCCCGGTCCAGCGTCAATTGCTCCAAGACCAGCAGCGCGGTGTACAGGATGGTCATGCCGGGCGCCTCGTACACACCGCGGCTCTTCATGCCCACGAAACGGTTCTCGACCATGTCCACCCGGCCGATGCCGTGGCGACCACCGATTTGGTTCAGCTGCTGCACCACCTGCAACGGGCTGCAGGCCTGGCCGTTGACCGTCTTCGGCACGCCCGCTTCAAAACCGATCTTCACGTTCTCGATCTGATCCGGGGCCTGCTGCGGGGAGACTGTCATGCCGAACTCGACCAAGTCCACGCCGTTGACCTGCAGATTCTCCAGCTGGCCCGCCTCGTAGCTGATGTGCAGGCAGTTCTCGTCCGAGCTGTACGGCTTCGAAACCGAAGCCTTGACCGGAATATTCTTCTGCTGGCAATACGCGATCATGTCCGTGCGGCCAGGGAATTTTTCCCGGAACCGCTTGATTCGCCAAGGGACGAGCACTTCGATGCCGGGATCCAGTGCCGCGGCGGCCAGTTGAAATCGGCACTGGTCGTTGCCCTTGCCCGTGGCGCCGTGGGCATACGTGCGTGCGCCGACTTCGCGGGCCACTTGCAGGCACTTCTTCGAAATCAGCGGCCGGGCAATGGACGTGCCCAGCAGGTAAACGCTCTCGTACTTGGCCTGCCACTGCAGCACGGGGAAGGCGAAATCGCCGCACAGTTCTTCCCGGGCGTCTACAATCCGGGCGCTCGCCGCACCGCAGGTCTGGGCCTTGTTCAGGATCGCCTGGCGATCCTCGCAGGGCTGCCCCAGATCGACGTACACGGCGTGCACCTCGTAGCCTTCGTCTTGCAGCCAGCCCAGAATGACCGACGTATCCAATCCGCCCGAGTACGCTAAGACACAACTTGACATGCGAGGTTCCTAATCCAAGAGGTACGGAATCCAAGAGGTACGGAAGCACACAGTGCGTTTATCGGTTCCGGTCTGCGCGGTTTATTGTGCCCGGCTCAGTTGATCCTCACAAGTGGACACCGGCCGCTACCCAAGAACGTCGAAAGGGCGGAAGCCGCTCATGCGACTTCCGCCCTTTCCGTGATCCCTGGCGTCGGAGCGACCGAAGTCGCTCCGACGCTCAGTAAAAAGCTTCACCGTGAAGCGCCGGTGGGAGCAGTCGACCCAGTAACCACTATCCACCAGCGAAATGCTTCGACCCAGGAGGGAGGGCTGTGCCGTATTCCCGCAAACACGACACGAACGGTGAAGCTTCCGCAAATATTGAAATACTGTTGTGTTACGCCGTGAGGGCTGGGGCTTCGTCCAGCAGGACCTCCACCAACCGCGTCAAGCCTAGCCCACGGCCGCCTTTCACCAAGACCACGTCTCCCGGCCCGACCAGATCCTGTAATCTCGTCGCGGCCTCTTCCACCCGCTGGCAGCGCAGCACACGTCGCGGAGACATGCCGGCGGCCTCTGCCGCGGCCGTCATTTCGGAACTGTACCGACCACAAGCCACCAGTACATCGGCACCGCAGTGAGCCACAATCGCGTGCCCCATCCGCCGATGCAATTCCTGCAGGTTGCCGGTCCCCGTCAGGTCGCCGCACACGACGATCCGCCGCCCGGCTCCTTCAAAGTCTCTCAACACCTCCAAAGCTGCGTCCAGGGACGCCGCGTGATGATCGTACGTATCGTCGATCACCGTGACCTCGCGGCCGCGCGTGATCTCACAGCGTTGCGGCGGCATCTGAAACCGTTCCAAGGCCGCGGCCATCGCCTGCGGCGGGATCTCCAAGATCCGTCCCACCGCATACGCGGCCAGTGCCGAATGCAGCGGATGTCGGCCCCACACCGGCACCCGAAAGGGCGTGCCCGCAATGGTGAACGACAGCTGACCGGACCGGCTGCGGATCTGGCTCGCGGTGACGTCGCAATGCGACCCGCGACCGACCAACACCACCTGGGCGTCCGTCTGTTCGCCGAACGCCCGCAGTCGCCGGGCGTCGCCGTTCAGAACCGCCCAGCCGTCTTCCGGCAAGGCTTCCAGCAACTCCGCTTCGCAAATCCTCGCTCGCTCATCAAGCGTTCCCATGCGTTGATTTGTGAGGGAGTTAATAACGACTATTTCGGGATCGCACAAGTGCGATAATTCAGAAATTTCTCCCGGCTCAGGGGGGCCATATTCGACCACGCAGAAGTCATGTTCTTCGCCCAGTTCCAGCAAGCTCAACGGCAGACCCAGTCGGTCGTTTGCAGCGCGCTCGGGTGACCAGCCGTGCAGTTGTGTCGCGAGCACGGCCTCGATCATCCGCCGCGTCGCGGTCTTGCCCAAGCTGCCCGTGACGGCGATCATGCGGCCGGTGAACTCGGCGCGGATGCGGTGTGCCAGTTGCCACAGCGCCCCTTGCGGATCCTCGACCACTAGGCTAAACGTGCCGGCCCACGGTTCGAGCCGGCGGCCGGACACGACGGCGCCGGCGGCGGAGTGGGCAAAGGCTTCCTCGGCTCGGGCGGCGACGTTGCAGGACGAAGTCCCCAGGGCCCAGTAGACGTCCCCGGGTCGCACGTCCCGCACGTCGGTCACGACGCGGCCTACCGGCTCCAGCTCACCGCCCAGCGGCGGCATCGAGCCGAGTTGCAGTTGGCCGCCGATCGTCTCGGCGAGCTGTCGGAGGCAGAGACCGTGCACCATGCCTGTTCAATTCAGTAATTCCGCACCGCGCGGAAACGAGAGGATACGAGCGGGCGGCTGGTCATAGTCGATCTGTGCGCCGACCCCGCGGAGCCATTCCTGGGCGACCTCGCGATCGTCAAAGAATTGCTCCTCCCCGCCGATTACCTGGGACTGCTGGTCGCCCTTGCCGCTGATCAGGACGGCGTCGCCGGTTCGCGCCTCGCCCAGGGCCCACCGAATGGCTTCGGCCCGATCGGGCAAGATGTGGGCGCGAGCCGGACGCTCGTAGCCGTCAAGAATGTCATGGGCAATCTGCAGCGGTTCTTCGTGGCGGGGGTTGTTGTTGGCGATGATGCCCAGCTGCGCATTCCGCTCGACCACGCGTCCCAGCAACGGACGCTCGGCCGGATCGCGCGCCGCATCCGCGCCGTACAGGCAGATGACGCGGCCGGTGGTCACCTGCCGCAGGGCTCGCAGGCTGACCGCCAGGGCATCGGGCGAGCGGCCGTAATCCACATAGACGCCGAACGGCTGACCACAGACTACCGGTTCCAGCCGGCCAGGGATCTGCTGGAGTGCTTCCAAGCCGCGGGCGATGGTGGGCAGATCCAGCCCGGACCCCAGGCCGACAGCGGCTGCCGCCAGGCAGTTGTAGACGTGGTGGTCGCCGAACATGCGGGTCTGGACTGCAGCCGTTTCGTGGCCCGCGGTCAACAAAATTGTCTGTTCACCGGCGAAACGCTCAACCACGGACGCCATCACTTCCGCCGACGAGTGCAACCCGAAGGTCAACACGGGACAATCCAAGTGCTTCAGCCACTGTCGGCTGGCAGGATCGTCGGCATTGATCACGGCAAAGCCTTGGGGCTTGAGCTGCTGCAGGAGTCGCGTCTTCATGCGGCGGTAGTTCTGTAACGACCCGTGGTAGTCCAAATGCTCGCGGCGTACGTTGGTGACCACGGCCACGTCGAAGGCGACCCCCGCGGTTCGTTTCTCCGCCAGGGCTCGACTCGAAACCTCCAGAACTGCATTCCGGCAGTCGTGGGCTGCCATGCGGGACAGCCAATCCGCCAACTCCGGGGCCTGAGGCGTGGTGCGAGTGGCCGTCACCTGATCTTCCGTGTCGTCGTAGAACATGCCGGTCAGCACGCCGGTGGCTTGCGAGCCGGCCCGCAGTACCGAGGCGATCAGCAGACTGGTGGTTGTCTTGCCATTGGTTCCGGTGACGCCGACGGTCCGCAAGCGTCGGGCCGGTTGACCGGCAAGTTCCTGGCAGATCTGGCCGAAGGCCTCGCGGCTGTCAGGCACCACGCAGAGCGGCGCGTCGATCGATAGCATGCGTTCGGCCAGCACGGCGGCAGCGCCACGTTGCAGGGCTTCGCCGACCTGGTCATGTCCGTCGAAATCGCCGGTCTGCAAGGCGACGAACAAATCCCCTGGCCGCACGCCGCGTGGATTGCCAGAGCACGAGTGGATGCGGATGTCACGATCGCCGAGAAAGCGGCTGTCGGGCAGCAACTTGCGCAGGCTAACACCTTGCGCGCGGTGAGCAATTTGCATGTCGTTGGCCTCCTTGCCGTGCATGCAGTGTGGGATAGAAATTCAGAACTCCGACGTACAGCGCAGCTCGTTGCGACTCCTTTCGACAAAAACCGCGAGCTGGCAGTGGGTCCTCCTAGTCGGAGCGTCTGAAGCCTCGCCGATTCTTTCCGATCCGGCGGATGGTGTCAAGGTGAGTTTCCGCGTTCCCGGATCCTCAGCACCACCGTGTTGGACGCTTTGAGTTGCACCGTCTTGTCGCGGTACGCGGCTTCCGAGAGTGTGGTCTGCTGAAGTTCGGATTTGACGAGCTGGCCGAGGCTGGCATCGAAGAACAGGTTGCCGCTGTACTGCTGCCGTACGGGCGCGGCCGTTTCGCCCGGCCGCGATTTTTCCGGGGCCGCCGTCACCTGGGTGGCCACGCCGATCCGTTCCACCGACCGATCCTGCAGACGCTCCGGCCCCTGATAGGTATAGGTGGTGGCGAGTCGAATCTTGCCGGCTGGGGCATCGATTTCGAACGCGTCGTGCCAGGTATTGCCGCTGGCGACCGGCGACTGCGGCAAGAGTCCCAAGGCCGGCCGCAGCGTCTGATTGATCCCGGCCTTAGTCAACAGCCGCAGCAAGCCTGCAGCGCCCGGAGCATTTCTCAGCAGGCTGTCGGTTTCCGCCGCGGGTTTGACGTCGGTAATCTCACCACGGGCGGAAAGCGTCAGTTGGCACTGCGTGCCCAGCAGGCGGCGGACCGCCTGGGCCAGTTCCTGCATTTCGAGCGGAGGGGCGGAAGCGGACGAAGAATCGTACTGAACCGACTTGGCCTCTTGGCCGCTGGTCTTGACCAGGACCCGAGTAAACAACTGAGCCACTCGCGCGGTGCCGTCGGATTCGACGCGGTCTACATGCCAAGCCAGTTCCATCGCCATCTGGACCACCATGACCAGCGGCCGGTCCTTGACCAACGTCTCCATCGTGTTAGTCTGCGTAATCTGGACCTTCAGATCATCGCCCGCGCGGAGTTTCCAGCGCAGCACAGTCTTTCCCTCGTCGCCCCCCACGACGGACGGCAGCAGCAACACAGCCAACCAAACCAAGCTTGGGCTACCCGACGATCTTGTCACCCTGTCACCCCACTGCTGTGAACATCTTCACGCCGCTCTCGTTCCCACGCTCCGCGTGGGAACGCAAGTGTTTCGACGCTCTGCGTCGTCTGCCAAAGGACGCAGAGCGTCCGTGGCTTGCGTTCCGACGCAGAGCGTCGGAACGAGAAAACCAAAGTAGCACGGCTCTCCAGAGCCGTGCCGGTGCGGCTCTTTCCTGGCGAGTCGCTCCCGATACGGCCCGGTTCTGGAGAGCCGGGCTTCAAAGTCACCCGCCCGCCCGGTGTCGCCGCTGCCTGTTTCCCGGTAAACTCGTAGCATGGATTGGCTTTCCGCACTGCTGAAATCGCTCCCGTTCGCCAACGGCGCCATGCTCCTGTGGGGCGGGGCGGCAGTGTTGCCGATTATCATCCATTTGCTCAGCAAGCGAAAGTATCGCGAAGTCACCTGGGCTGCGATGGAATACCTGCTGGCCGCCCTGCGGAAGAACGCCCGCCGAATCCGGATCGAGCAACTGCTTCTGCTGCTGATTCGCGTGTCCATTCTGCTGCTGCTGGCGCTGGCCCTGGCCGATCCGATCTGGTCGCTGTTTCCTTCGCTGAGCGCGTCGCTCGGCGCCGGCGGACACACGCATTTCGTGCTGGTCATCGACGGCTCGTACTCGATGGACTACCGCCCGGCTGAAAAGAGCCGCTTCGAGGCCGCTTGTGAATTGGCCACTCAGGTCGTCGAGAACAGTCGGCAGGGCGATGGCTTCTCACTAATCCTGATGGCGGACCCGCCCCAAACGATCATCGCCGAACCGGGCTTCGATCCCAAGGACGTGCTGCAGGAGATCCGCAATCTGCGGTTGCGGCACACCGGCGGGGACTTGTCCGCGACGCTGGGCGAGGTCGAGAAGATGTTGCGGCAAGCCCAGACGCAGCATCCCCGTTTGACCGACGCCAAGGTCTGCTGTTTCACAGACCTGGGCCGCACGACCTGGGATGAAGTGGCCACCGACCGCAGCCGACAGACGCTGGGACGTTTGGCCGACAAGGCGATGTTGGTGATGTTCGACGTCGGGCAAGGTGATGTGCAGAACCTGGCGGTGACGCGACTGGACGTACGCGAATCGCTGGTAACCCTCGCCCGCGACGTGACGATCGAGGCCGAGGTCCAGAATTTCGGTGCCTTGCCGGCAACGCGGCAGCGGGTCGTCTTCCTGGTCGATGACCAACAGGTCCATGCCCAGGATGTAGACGTGCCAGCCGACGGCCGGGCGACCGTGTCTTTCGCGTACCGCTTTGACACACCGGGGGAACATGGCCTGGAAGCCCGTTTGCTGGATGACCGGCTGGCGGTCGACAACCACCGCTGGCTCAGCTTGCCCGTGCGGGAATCGATTCGCGTGCTGTGCGTGGAGGGCAAGCCGGAGGCAGCCCGGTACGTCGCCTATGCTTTGCAGCCGGACCGCAGTCTACGTCCGGCGGTCCGGCCCGACGTGCGTATGGAGAACTCGCTGATGGAGGTGGATCTGAACGAATACGATTGCCTGTTCCTGTGTAACGTCGGCCGGATCAGCCGTGACGAAGCGGGCGTGCTGTACGACTTTGTGAAAGTCGGCGGCGGGCTGGTGATTACGCTGGGCGATCAGGTCCAAGCGGACAGCTACAACCAGGAACTGGGCGGCGAGTTGTCGCACAAGCGGGTGCTGCCCGCGCGGCTGGAGCAGTTGGCCGACGAGGCCCAGTACACGTTCGATCCGCTCGAATACCGCCACCCGATCGTCGCGCCGTTCGCCCGCCACGAACGAGCCGGCCTGTTGACCACGCCGGTCTGGAAGTACTTCCGTGTCCAACCTTACGACAAGACTGCCGCGAAAGTAGCGTTGGCGTTCCAGAACGGCGACCCGGCGATCGTCGAAGAACCGATCCTGCGGGGCCGCAGCATCCTGCTGGCCACAGCCGTCTCGCCGGACTCCGTCGACCGCAATTCCCAACCGCCCGTGCCCTGGACCGCGATTTCGACCTGGGCCAGTTTCCCGCCACTGGTGCAGGAGCTGCTGGCCTGGGCCGTGCGGGGACAAAGCCAGCATCGCAATCTGCTGGTGGGTGAACCCCTGGAAGGGCACGTTCGAGGCGCCGCGGCGCAAGTGGTGCTGTCGGTCATCGACCCTGACGGAACCAGCGAGCGGGTGCCGTTGAAGGCGGAGGGCGACGAGAGCCGATGGATCTACCACAGCCCCGCCTGGAGTGGCCTGTACCGTGCCCAGTTCGGTGAATCGCTGAATCCGACGCAGTTGTTTGCCGTGAATGTGAATCCGCAGGAAAGCAATTTGGAACGATTTGATCCGGAACTGCTGCCCAGCCAGTTCCGGCGCGATCTGCCGACATGGGACCAGACGGCGGCCACCTTGCCAACCAGTCGACCCACGCAGTACTTCCGCTACCTGCTCGGCTTGGTGCTGGTGTTGTTGTTGACCGAGTCGTTCCTGGCTTGGAGATTTGGCAATGCCTCCGTGTAAGAACGAGCCCCGACGAAATGTGTGCGAATGTTGTAGGTCAGGCTTTCCAGCCTGACTTTAGTAGGTCAGGCTTTCCAGCCTGACTTCAGTAGGTCAGGCTTTCCAGCCTGACTCCAAGACGTCAGGCTGGAAAGCCTGACCTACGGGTTTGCGGCCTCAGGCCGCGTTAGGTGCCAGTATGAACGACCGTCTCCTCCCACTGCTGCAAGACGCCGCCGACTTCCTGTCGGGTCGGAGCGCACTGGGTACGGAGACGAGTCGTGCGCATTCCTGGCCTTGGCCGCCCTCGGTGACAATTGTGCTGTTGTTGGCCGCGGCGGCTCTGATCATCACGGTCTACGTCAAGGAACGCAGCAGTGCCGGCCGCTTCACCAAGACTTGCTTGGCTGCGATTCGGCTGGCCTTGGTGGCGTTGGTGCTGTTCATGATGTACGGCTGGATGTTGCATCGGCATCGCACCGAGTTGCCCGACATTGTGGTGGTCCTGGATGACTCGGAGAGCATGTTGCTGCCCGACCACTACGACGATGCCCCCTTGCGCAGCCGGCTCGCCAAACGCCTGCAGCAGCTCGGCCTGCCGGAGCTGAGCCGGTTCAACCTGGCGAAGTCCGTGCTGTTCGATCGCGACGGCGCCCTGCTGTCGCAATTACGTCAGCAGTACAACCTGAAGTTCTATGTGGTCGGCGGGTCGGCCCGGCTGCAAACCTGGGAGGGCACTGGCTCCGAGGAGACTCAGCCGCAGCGGGCCTGGCGCGACGGTATCCAATCGCTCGAAGCCCACGAGACCGCCAGCCGCCTGGGCAAAGGCCTACGCGACATCCTGGAAGCCCAACGCGGCCGGCCGACCGCGGCGGTGATCATGTTTACCGACGGGGTGACGACCGAAGGCAAGACGATTGGCGAGGTGGCGGAATATGTGCGCCGGAAGACCGTGCCGCTGTATCTGGTCGGCCTGGGCAATGACAAACCGCCGCGTGATCTGCGGCTGAGCGATCTGTTGGTGGACGACGTGGTCTTCGTGGGCGATCAGGTCAACTTCGATTTCAAGGTTACCGGTTCCGGTTACGAAGGCCAGCGGGTCACCGTGCGGCTACTGGAAAAGGGCCGCGAGAGTCAGTCCCTGGCTCAGGACACCCTAACGCTCGGCAAGGACAGCGAGCCGCAGTCGGCGCGGCTGTCCTATCGGCCGACGGCGGAAGGCGACTTCGAGTATGGGGTCGAGGTGCAACCGCTGGAGGGCGAAGCCAATCTGCAAAACAACCGCCAAACCCGGCTAGTCAAGGTGCGCGACGAAACGCTGCGCGTGCTGCTCGTCCAGGAACAACCGAGCTACGAGTTCCGGTTCCTGAAGAACGCCCTCGGCCGCGAATTAAAACGCGACGGCAAGGAGAAAGCCATCGCGTTGACGACCGTGTTGCAGGAGGCCGATTTGGAATACGCCGAGTTGGACGAGACGGCGGCGCGCGTGTTCCCCGTCAGTCGCGACGAATTGTTTGCCTTCGACGTGCTGATTTTCGGCGACACGAACCCCGCCTACCTCAGCCGTTCCGTGCTGGAGAACATTGTGGCGTTCGTCGAGGAACGGGGAGGAGGACTAATCGTGGTATCCGGCCCCCGCCACACGCCGCTGGCATATCGCGAGTCGCCGTTGGCCAAGCTACTGCCGATCGATGTCCAGACGGCGTCCATCCCGCCACCCGATGCCGTCCTGGACAAATCGCTCACGATCCAGCCCACGCGGCTGGGTCTGTCCAGTCCGCAGCTGCAGTTGGAGAGCACGCTGGCCGCCAACCTGCGGGTCTGGCGCAGCCTGCCGGGCTGCTACTGGATGCTGCAGGCCCCCGATCTGCGTCCGGGCACGCGCGTGTTGGCCGAGGACGTGACGCGCACCGGCGCCGCGGGGTCCAACTTGCCGGTCATCTGCGTGCAGTTTGTCGGGGCCGGCAAGGTGGTCTTTCATGCGACCGACGAAACCTATCGCTGGTCGCGGCATCCGGATGGCGAGAAGTACTACACCCGGTACTGGATGCAGACGCTGCGGTATTTGAGCCGCAGCAAGCTGTTAGAAGGTAGCCGAGCGGCCGAGTTGACGTCCGACCGCGAGGAATACCGCCGCGGCGAAAGCGTGCGATTGCGAGTGCGGTTCTTCGACGACCGGCTGGCCCCGGCGCGCGACGACGACGTGACCATCATGCTGGAACGCGAAGGCAGTCAACGGCGGCAGATCAAGCTGCACCGCGACGCCGTCAGCCGCGGGATCTTCGAGGGCGCGGTGAGCAATCTGGCCGAAGGCAGTTACAACGCCTGGGTCGCGACGCCGACGTTGCCGGGCAAGCCGGCCTCCCAACGCTTCACCGTCGTCGCGCCACCCGGCGAGCAGGCCCGCCTGGAGCTGGACGCCGCCGACCTGCAGCAGGCCGCCAAAGTCACGCAGGGCAAGTACTACACGATCCGGACGGCGGACCAATTGGTCAAGGATCTGCCGCGCGGTCGTCAGGTGCGTATCGAGTCGTTGCCGCCCACGCCGATCTGGAATTCATCGCTGTGGGCCGGGCTGTTCGTGGCTTTGATCCTGACCGAATGGTTGTGGCGCAAGAAAGCGGGGATGTTGTAGCGTCTTTGGTAATGGGATGCGAGCGTCTTACCAACAGTTCCCCCTCGCCCCGGTACTCCCGGGAGAGGGGTTAGGGGTGGGCCGCGCAAAATTGTATCCCAGAGAGTCCTTGCAATGGTGAGATCTGGTCCGGCTTTTGTTCCAGCTTGGCATGTCGGGTCCCCATTCGGGCTTGCCCCGAATGGCACGAGGTTAAGCCTAACC
>JAPLNJ010001197.1 GCA_026692885.1 Planctomycetota bacterium
CCTCCGATCCCCACTGGGCTTGCCCCAGTGGACAAGAGGTTTGAAAACCAAGGCCGCGTACCGCAACCACATCCCGTCCCCTTCGCCGCATTCACCGCCGCCTGCGGCGGCGGTGAATGCGGCGAAGGGGAATAGAGGTGGGAGGAGGCCGCTGTTAGTGACTAAACCCTTTTTCCACTGGGGCAAGCCCAGTGGGGAAAGTGGCGGAATAACAACGACTTATGCTTAATCTCGTACCATTCGGGGCAAGCCCAGTGGGGAAAGTGGCGGAATGACAACGACTTATGCTTAACCTCGTACCATTCGACCCCGCGTCGGTAGAAGCAGGTTCAAAAAACTATGCGGAACCCCACAAAACTGCCTAGTCGCCAAACCTACCTCCACCGGCACGGGGCCGGGTGGGGACCATGAAAATGCGCAACTTCAAAGACTCGGGTCGCAGGCCCAAGCTACGTCTGGTTGCGGCCGGAGGCCGCTTCCAGGGAAGAGATTGTAAACGTCTTGCGGCGGTGCGGCAATTGCTGCAATGGACGTGTGTGGCCGTGGTTTCTGGCCGGTAGCCGAATTCGCCAGAATTCGGGAACGCGGGAAAAGCCCGCATTCTGGCGACTGCGGCTACGTTGAGGTTGCCAGGATTCCTGGCCACACACAATGGACTCTGCTCCCCGGCGCCACACCTCGTCGCGTCCCGAGTCGAGTCGCCGAACTTGTTACAACTGCGCGGTGCAGATGTCGACCTTGCTTCCAGACCTACGCGCCTGTTTTGAAGTTGCGCATTTCGCCGCGTTCGTACGCCAACGGCGTTGTGCCCCACAGCCCAGGGTTGCGCAGCTACCCTGGGTTCGGTCGCCGGAATTCCCTACTCTACCCCAACGGGGTTGCGTCAGGTGGTGCCACCGCGCGACGAAACCCCGTTGGGGTACAGGCGGAATACATGCGCCGCCGCGTCCCAGGGCAGCCGCTACGCGGCAACCCTGGGCTATGAGACACAACCGCTTCGCGGTATCCCATGCCGCACCACACCAGAATGCGCAACTCCAAAACGCGCCTGAGGGGTCGAAGAAGGGCTGAACAGGTGGCGAAAAAAGGCGGCCAACGGTTGCAGTCCGGTCCATTGCTTCCGGTCCATGCTTCCTGCTTGAACCAAGATCGCTCCACTGCTACGCTGATCAGCATGAGCGCTTTGGAAAAACGCAATCTCATTCCGGTCGAGGGACACTGGAGTTGGTTGACACTTCTCAGGAGACTCATCCCATGACGGATACCGTTCGTGTCGGCCTGATCGGCTCCCAATTCATCTCCAGCATCCATGCTGAATCGTTGCGGCAATGTGCGTACGCTGAGTTAGCCGCGATTGCCTCGCCGACGCCGGGCCACGCCGCGGCGTTTGCCAAGCGGTTCGGCATCCCACGACCCTTCACCGACTATCGTCAACTGCTGGCGCTGCAGGACCTGGACATGGTGATCGTCGGCGCGCCGAACGATCTGCACTGCCAGATCGCGGTGGACGCCGCGGCCGCTGGCAAACATGTGGTTATGGAGAAGCCGCTGTGCCTGAACCTGGCTGAGGCGGATCGCATGCTTGAGGCTTGCCGGCTCGCGAACGTGAAGCTGATGTATGCGGAAGAGTTGTGCTTCGCGCCCAAGTACGTCCGGCTCAAGCAACTGTTGGACAGCGGTGCGCTCGGCACGCCCACGCTGCTGAAGCAATCCGAAAAACACGACGGTCCCCACGCGGCACATTTCTGGGACGTCCAACGGTCCGGGGGTGGCGTGACGATGGACATGGGCTGCCACGCCATCGAGTTTTTCCGCTGGTTGCTCGGCCGGCCCCGCATCACGTCGGTCTATGCCCAGCTGAATACCAGCGTGCACGGTGCCAAGACGCGGGGCGATGACAACGCGATCCTCCTCTTGGAGTTCGAGAACGGTGTGGTCGCGATGGCCGAGGAGAGCTGGACCAAGCTGGGCGGCATGGACGATCGGGCCGAGGTGTACGGTTCGCAGGGCGTGGCTTACGCGGACCTGCTGCACGGCAACGCGATCGAGACCTACAGCGCGGCGGGCTACGAGTATGCGGTAGAGAAAGCCGGTTCGACGGTCGGCTGGAGTTTCACGATCTACGAGGAAGCCTGGAATTACGGTTTCCCGCAGGAACTGGCGCACTTCATCGACTGCGTGCGGACCGACCGGCCGCCGCTGGTGACGGGCCAGGATGGCCGGGCCGTGCTGGAGGTCATCTTCGCCGCGTACGAATCGGCGCGGACCGGCCGCAAAGTGCCCTTGCCGTTCCCGACGAACGCCGCCAAGCCGATCGACCTGTGGCGGCCGGCGTGAAGCGGCGTCGAGTTCTTGGTTGCCGACGGACTCAAGTCAGTCAGGCTTTCCAGCCTGCCGCGAACCGAGCGCCAGCCTCGCGCGCCAATTACCAAGGGCCGCAACCAACGTCCGGCCGGCCGTTGACTTTCGCGACCTCGCCACACCGGAAATCTCTATTTCCCATCGGCTTGCGGTTTCTATCCAGGCCCGAGCGACTCTGATAGACTGGTCTTCTTCTGCTGCCGCGTTCTCGGACAAGACCATTCAGATGGCCAGCATCCGGCTTGCCTCGAATCCGCCCCGCAAGAGCCATGCTGAAACTTGAAGACCTTAAACCTGGACTCTCCCTCGTCGGCCTCGAACCGGTGGTCGTGGCCACGTTGGTGGCGGTCGTGCCGATCGCGGTGGGTGCGGTCCAGGTCATCTACAAGACATCCGACGGTACGTTCAAAGATCGCCTGTTGAATTGGGCCGACGAGCCATCCATCAGCCTGGCCACGGTCGACCGGCCGTGGTCCTTCGACGGCGACGGCGCGGCGTTCCAGCTTACTTGCGAAGCGAAGCGGATCGACCTCGCGTTCTTGTTCGACCCGATGATGGCCGTCCATGCGTCGAACGTCGAGCCGCTGCCACACCAGATAACGGCCGTCTACGAATCGATGTTGCCCCGGCAACCGTTGCGGTATGCGCTCACCGACGATCCCGGCTCGGGCAAGACGATCATGGCTGGGCTGCTGATCTGCGAGCTCACTCTGCGCGGCGACTCCCGCCGGATTCTGATCGTGGCTCCCGGCAGCCTGGTCGAACAGTGGCGCGACGAGCTCTTCGAGAAGTTCGGCCTCGAATTCCGCATCTACTCGCCGCTCTTGGAGCAGGCGTCGCCGAGTGGAAATCCCTTCAATGACCATCACCAACTGATCGTCCGCCTGGATCAGTTTTCCCGGAACGAGGAACTGCAGGAAAAGCTCTGCGCCGCCGGTTGGGACCTGGTGGTCTTCGACGAAGCCCACAAGCTGGCGGCTCACTACTTCGGCTCGAAACTCGAAAAGACGGCCCGCTTCCGTTTCGCCGAAAAGCTTGGCCAGCACACTCGCCACTTGCTGCTGATGACCGCCACGCCGCACAACGGCAAGGAAGAGGACTTTCAGCTTTTCCTGTCCCTGCTCGACTCCGACCGCTTCTACGGCAAGTTCCGCGACGGCGTTCACAAGGTCGACGCCTCGGACCTGATGCGCCGGATGGTCAAGGAGGAAATGTTCAAGTTCGACGGCACGCCGCTCTTCCCGGAGCGCAAAGCCTATACCGTCAACTACAAACTGTCCGAAATCGAGGCCGCGCTGTACGAAGCAGTCACGCACTACGTCCAGACGGAAATGGGCAAGGCCGACGAACTCCAGGGGTCGCGGAAAGGGTCGGTCGGCTTCGCGCTCACGGCCTTGCAGCGCCGGCTGGCGTCCAGCCCGGAAGCCATCTACCAATCGCTCAAACGCCGCAAGGAACGGCTGGAAAGGCGGCTCCGCGAGGAAAAGCTCGGCATTCGGGGGCGGCAGGCTTTGGCCGAAACGCTGGTGGACATCCCCGAGGACGACGACGAACTGAACGCGGAGGAGCAGGAGAACCTGGAAGAAACCCTCGTCGACGACGCGACTGCGGCCCGCACCATCTCCGAGTTAGAGGCCGAAATTTGCATCCTGGAAGCGCTCGAGCAGCAGGCCAAAGTCGTCGTCGCTTCCGGACAAGATCGCAAATGGGACGAGCTGTCGAAGATTCTCCAGAACGCGCCCGAGATGCGTGATGCCTCCGGCCACCTGCGCAAACTGATCATCTTTTCCGAACATCGCGACACGCTGAATTATCTGCACACGAAAATCGTCGGCGTGCTGGGCAACCCAGACGCCATCATCACCATTCACGGCGGTACGCACCGTGACGAGCGACGTCGTCTCCAGGCCCTGTTCTGGTCCGACCCCGACGTCCGGGTGCTGGTCGCCACCGATGCCGCCGGCGAGGGCGTCAACCTGCAGTGCGCCAACCTGATGGTCAACTACGACCTGCCGTGGAACCCGAACCGGTTGGAGCAGCGTTTCGGCCGCATTCATCGCATCAACCAAATCGAGGTCTGCCACCTCTGGAATCTGGTCGCCAAGGAAACCCGCGAGGGCGACGTTTACCACCGGCTGCTCAAGAAGCTGGAAGTGGAATGCGAAGCACTCAAGGGCCGGGTGTTCGATATCCTGGGCGAGGTCTTTGAGGGGACCAGCCTCAAGGACTTGCTGATCCAGGCCATCCGTTACGGCGACCAGCCCGAAGTGCGGGCGCGACTGACGCGGAAGATCGATCAGGCCCTCGACCGCGACCACCTCAAGTCACTGCTCGACCGCAACGCCCTGGCCCAGGAAACGATGAGTTCCGAGCGGCTTTACGCAGTCAAGGAGGAGCTGGAAAGGGCCGAGGCCCGCCGGCTGCAGCCCTACTTCGTGCGAGCGTTCTTTCAGAAGGCTTTCGAACAGCTCGGCGGCTCGATGTTTCCGCGCGAGGCGGGCCGCTTCGAGATCACGCATGTACCGGCCTCGATTCACGAACGGGACCGCCGCATCACGGGCCGCAACCGCCGCGAGCAGGAACCGGTACTCAAACGCTACGACCGTGTTTGCTTCGAACGGGAAGCGGTCCAGCCGCTCGATAAGCCGGGGCTTTCCCGTGCCGTCATCATGCACCCCGGTCATCCGCTGATGCTGTCCGTCAGCGACTTGATTCTGGAACAGCACGCCAACCTGCTGCGTCAAGGTTCGATCCTGGTTGATCCGGTCGATGACGGTGACGAACCGTGGCTGTTGTTTCTGTTGACACACGAAGTGAAGTCGGGCGACGGGCTGGTCGTGTCCAAACGCCTGCAGTTCGTGCGTGTGAATCCCGATGGCTCAACAGCGTTTGCTGGCTGGGCACCACACTTGGATCTGGAACCGCTGGCTGAGTCCGAACGCCCGCTGCTGAAGGAGGTACTCGCCGCCCCCTGGATTCGAGTCGATCAGGAGCAGCGAGCCGTGGCACTGGCCGCCGCCACGCTCGTGCCACCGCATTATCGGGAAGTCGCCGAGCGTCGCGTGGCGCATGTCGACAAGACGTTGGCCGCCGTCCACGAGCGTCTGACCAAGGAAATCGACTTCTGGTCCGACCGGTGGCTGAAGCTGAAGGAGGACCAAGAGGCCGGCAAGGACGTGCGATTGAACCTGGAGAACGCTCGCCGCAACGTCGCAGATCTTGAGGGGAGGCTGGAGAACCGCAAGAAGGAACTTCAATCAATGCGGCACGTCGTTAACAGTACGCCGATCGTGCTTGGCGGAACCCTCGTGGTGCCTGTCGGCCTGATGCGACGATTGCGCGGAGATGACGCGATCGCCCCCACCGTTTCCGCCGACCCAATCGCCCGCAGCCGTATCGAACAACTCGCGATGGACGCGGTACGGCGCGACGAGGAATCCCGCGGCTGCCATGTCGACGACGTTTCCCAAGCCAAGTGCGGTTGGGACCTGACTTCGCACCCGCCGATAATCGATGGCAAACAGCCCGAGCCGCGTCACATCGAAGTCAAAGGGCGCGTGCAAGGGGCCGCCACGATTACCGTCACTCGCAATGAGATCCTTTACGCTTTCAACCAAGGCGACAAGTTCGTTTTGGCCATCGTACTCGTTGCGGAAGACGACAGCGTTGCCGGCCCCTATTACATCCGCCGTCCCTTCGACCGCGAGCCCGGCTGGGGCGTGTCCTCCGTCAACTATGACCTCAAAGCCTTGCTCGAACGTGCGGGAGGTATCCGATGACCTCGCCTTCCCGCATCTTCATCTCCAGTGTCCAGAAAGAGTTCTCCGCGGAACGTCGTGCGCTCAAGGCCTATCTCGCTGGCGATGCCCTGCTGCGCCGGTTCTTTGACGTGTTTCTCTTCGAGGATCTGCCAGCCTCGGGCCGCCGTGCGGACGAAATCTATCTTGCCGAGGTGGACCGCTGCGACGTGTATCTTGCCCTGCTTGGCAACGAGTATGGCCACGAAGACCGGGCAGGCGTGTCACCCACCGAACACGAGTTCGACCGCGCCACCGCCAAAGGCAAAGAGCGACTGGTGTTTGTGTGCGGCGCGGGCGACCCCACCCGCCATCCCAAGATGCAGGCGCTCATTGGCAAGGCCAGCGCCCAACTCACCCGCCGCCGGTTCGACAGCACGCCCGAACTGACCGCGCTGGTTTACGCCAGTCTCGTCGAACACCTTGAGCGCAGTGGACAGTTGCGCACCAAACCCTTTGATGCCGCAGCCTGCCCGGACGCCACGCTGGCCGATCTTTCACGCGAAAAAGTCTCTGAATTTCTGGCCGCCGCGAAGGCGGAACGCGGGTATGCGGTTGGCCCGCGAACCTCGACCCCCAAAGCGCTGGCCCATCTGAATCTGCTGGATGGCGACCAACCCAGCCACGCCGCCGTGCTGCTGTTTGGCAAGAAGCCCCAGCGCTTTCTCATTACCTCGGAAGTCAAGTGCCTGCACTTCCATGGCACCGAGGTGCAGAAGCCCATCCCCTCTTACCACATCTACAAGGGCACCGTCTTCGAACTGGTTGATCAGGCCGTGGATTTCGTCATGGCCAAGCTCAACCGCGCCGTCATCCCACGTAACGACCGCGTCGCTGGCGATGTCGAATACGAACTGCCATTCAAGGCGGTGCGCGAAGCCATCGTCAACGCCGTGACGCACCGCGATTACACCAGCAACGCCAGTGTGCAGGTCATGCTCTTCGCCGACCGGCTCGAAATCTGGAATCCTGGCGAACTACCGCCCACGCTGACCATCGCCGGGTTGCGCCTGCCGCACGCATCCATCCCTCACAACCCCCTCATCGCCGAACCCATGTTCCTGGCGACCTATGCCGAAAAAGCCGGCAGCGGCATCCTCGACATGATCAAGCTCTGCCGAGCCGCCGGTGTCCGCACGCCGGAGTTCCGCCAGGACGGCGGCCAGTTTGTGCAGACGATCTGGCGACCCAAAACGACGGCATCGCCTCAGGACAACCAACCCAGTCGGACGAGCCAGTCAGATGAGGCCCATAATCAGGCCCATGATCAGGCCCATGATCCGCTGACCGAACAAGTAACCGAACAAGTAACCGAACATGTAGTACGCCTGCTCCGTGCGCTCGCGAAAAAGTCGGCCGGAACCAAGCAGATTATGCAGTCTCTGCGATTGCGGCACCGGCCAACGCTTTATTACGACTACCTGCAACCCTCCTTAAACACAGGATTGGTCGAAATGACGCAACCTTCTTCGCCCAAGAGCCCGACGCAAAAATACCGCCTCACCGCAAAGGGCCGCGCCGCTCTGCTCCGCCTTTCATAATTCATCCTTCATATTTCATCCTTTCTCAATGACCGACTACCCCATCAAATCTCCCCGCAAGCTCATCGAAGTCGCCCTACCGTTGGATGCGATCAATGTGGCGTGCGCGCGGGAGAAATCGATTCGGCATGGGCATCCGAGCACGCTGCATTTGTGGTGGGCGCGGCGGCCGTTGGCCGCGGCGCGGGCGGTGATCTTCAGTCAACTGGTCAACGATCCGTCGTGGAAATGGGAACTGGAACACCCGGGCGAAATCGCGGCGGGACATCTCAAGGCCAGTTGGACCGCCAGCCGCAAGCGGCTGTTTGCGATCATCGAGGAACTGGTGAAGTGGGAAAACACGACCAACGAAGAGGTTCTGGAACCGGCCCGCGAAGAGATTCGCAAGAGCTGGCGCGAGACGTGTGAAGTGAATCAGGACCATCCGCAGGCGGCCGAATTGTTCAACCCCGACAAGCTGCCGGGACTGCACGATCCGTTCGCCGGCGGCGGGACGATTCCGCTGGAGGCGCAGCGACTGGGGCTGGAAGCTTACGCCAGCGACTTGAACCCCGTGGCAGTGCTGATCAACAAGGCCATGATCGAGATCCCGCCGAAGTTCGCGGGCCGCCCACCGGTCAGTCTCGCGCAGAGACGCGGAGACGCAGAGAAGAAGACCAAGAAGCAACTCCTCCTCGGCGCCTCGGCGTCTCTGCGCGAGGCTTCTTCCTGGCCGGGAGCCAAAGGCTTAGCGGAGGATGTGCGCTACTACGGCCGGTGGATGCGGGATGAGGCGCAGAAGCGGATCGGCCACCTTTATCCGCCCGTGGAAATCACGCCGGAGATGGCCGCGGACAGGCCGGACCTGGCGCCCTATGTCGGCCAGAAGCTGACCGTCATCGCTTGGCTCTGGGCCCGCACGGTGAAGAGTCCCAACCCGGCCTTTTCGCACGTCGATATACCGCTGGCCAGCACGTTCATCCTCAGCAGCAAGGACGGCAAGGAAGCGTATGTGGAACCGGTGATCGAGAACGGCGGCTATCGCTTTACCGTGAAAGTCGGGAAGCCGCCAACCGAGGCAAAGGCAGGAACGAAGGCCGCGCGGGGTTCGAATTTCCGTTGCCTCATGTCGGGATCGCCGATCAGTGCCGACTACATCATGACCTATGCCAAGTTGCATGGACTGGGAGCGCGCTTGTTCGCGGTCGTCGCGGAGGGGAGTCGCGGCCGCGTCTACCTCTCGCCTGACGTGAATGTCCCGATGCCAAAAGAAATGCCCGACCTTGCGTTCCTCGACCTGGCGATGACGAACGATCGTCGTTGGTTCTCGCCGCCGCTCTACGGAATGCCAAAGTGGAAGGACCTCTTTACCTCACGGCAGTTGGTGGCGTTGACGACGCTCAGCGATTTGTTGAGTGAAGCGAGGTCAAAGATTCGAGCCGACTCACTCGCCGCCGGCCTGACCGACGACGGCCAATCCCTGGCTACCGGCGGCTCCGGTGCCAGTGCCTACGCAGAAGCCGTTAGCGTGTACTTGGCGTTCTGCATCGACAAGAACACGCTGACTAATACGACACTTGCCACTTGGCAAACTGACCCAGCACGCCTAACCCAGGCTTTCTCCCGGCAAGCCATTCCAATGACGTGGGATTTCGCGGAAGCAAATCCTCTGTCGCGAGCCGGTGGCGGCTTCATCATCACTCAAGAGGCCGTGATCAAAGTTCTTGAACGACTTCCGATGTGCATTGCCAAAGGAGCCGTAACGCAACAAGACGCGATCAATAGCAACGTCAGTTTCGGGTTCGTATCCACTGACCCGCCGTACTACGACAACATCGGCTACGCGGACTTGTCGGATTACTTCTACGTTTGGCTCCGCCGCTCCCTCCGCGATGTCTACCCTGAATTGCTCGCGACGATTGCCGTCCCGAAGGCGGAAGAGCTTGTCGCCACGCCATATCGCCACGGTACCAAAGAGAAAGCGGAGAAGTTCTTCCTCGACGCAATGACGCAGGTGATGCGCAACCTCGCGGAGCATGCGCACCCGACTGCTCCCCTTACGGTTTACTACGCCTTCAAGCAATCCGAGAAAGAAGGCGACAGCACCAACAGCACAGGCTGGGAGACGTTCCTCGAAGCTGTTCATCGGGCGGGGCTCGGCCTCACTGGCACTTGGCCGATGCGAACCGAGCTGATCGGCAGTTTGAAGAAAGTTGTCAACGCGCTCGCGTCGTCAATCATTCTGGTCTGTCGACCACGAGCGACGGATGCAGCAACGATCTCCCGGCGGCAATTCATTCGGGAACTCAACACCACGTTGCCGACCGCCCTGGACGCCATGACTCGCGAAAGCGAAGGACTGCATTCGCCCGTGGCCCCCGTCGACCTTTCGCAGGCGATTATCGGCCCCGGCATGGCGGTGTTCTCGAAGTACAGTGCTGTCCTGGAAGCCGACGGCACACCGATGTCTGTCCACACCGCGTTACAGCTCATCAACCGTTTCCTGGCCGAGGACGACTTCGACGCCGACACGCAGTTCTGCCTGCACTGGTTCGAGCAGTATGGTTGGCAGACCGGAAGATTTGGTGAGGCGGACACGCTGGCCCGCGCCAAGGGAACCAGTGTCGAGGGGGTCAAGCAAGCAGGCGTGCTCGACGCAGCAGGCGGCAGCGTGCGACTGCTCAAATGGGCCGAGTATCCGACGGATTGGGACCCGCAAACCGACCAGCGATTGCCAGTCTGGGAAGTGCTGCATCAATTGATCCGTGTCTTCCACACGACTGGCGAAACGGGTGCCGGATCGATTTTTGCCGCCGTCCAGTCGAAAGCCGAATCCGCCCGGCAACTTGCCTATCGGCTCTACACGCTCTGCGAACGGGCCGGCTGGGCCGAAGACGCCCGAGCCTATAACGAACTGATCACCTCGTGGAGCGCCATCGAATCTGCCGCCGCCCATGAACCCGCCGCGCAGCAGCGCAGCCTATTTGATTGACAACGAACGGTCGAGGAACGCATGTACTCGCTGGCGACGAATTTTCGCCCCGATAGGGGCAGCCACAAAGTAGCCCAGGGCAGAGCGGAGCGGCGTTAGCCGCATAGCGCCGCCCTGGGTTATGAGAGGATTAAGAACGCCAGCCCTGAAGGGGCGAAACAAGTGTTTCGCCCCTTCAGGGCTACCGTGTGGAATTGATACCGTACCCAGGGCGTCGCTCTGCGGCTGTCGCCGCGACGCTCTGCCCTGGGCTGATTTGTTAATGCCCCTTTGGGGCGGAAGCGTCGTGGGGGACGATGAATGGCGTTGCCCGCATCGTTATACCCGAGCTTTCGCCCCGATAGGGGCAGCCACGAAGTAGCCCCGTATTCGCCCCGATAGGGGCAGCCACAAATCAGCCCAGGGCAGAGCGGAGCGGCGTTAGCCGCGTAGCGCCGCCCTGGGTTATGGAACGATCAAGAACGTCAGCCCTGAAGGGGCGGAACAAGTGTTTCGCCCTTTCAGGGCTACCGTGTGGAATTGATACCGTACCCAGGGCGTCCTTTGAGGATTGGACCGTTGCTTAAGGAGGAAACCGATGACACTGAAACCCTGGCGTGAAATCGCCGTTCCCCACCGCGACGTGCTGGAAGGCACATTCCAGCAGTCCGAATTTGCTGCCGACATCACGGCCGTGCATTCAGGGAAGGCGACGAAGGAGTATCAAGAACCGGTGGCGTTTTTCGAACGCACGTTCATCACCGAAGGCATGCGGCGGCTGTTGACGCAGGTGGTCCGGCGCCTGACCGGAAAAGGCGGCGATCCGGTCATTCAGCTCCAGACCTCGTTCGGTGGTGGCAAGACGCACACGATGCTGTCCGTCTACCACGTGGCCACTCGAAAGTGCCCGCTGTCAGACCTCGCTGGCATCCCGGCAATCGTCGATCAGGCTGGTCTGCTGGACGTCCCCCAGGCTCGCGTCGCAGTTCTCGACGGCACGGCCCACTCGCCGGGTCAACCGTGGAAGCATGGCAAACAGGTGATCAAAACGCTGTGGGGCGAGCTGGCCTGGCAGCTCGGCGGCAGCGAAGGCTTCGCGCTGGTCAAAGAGGCCGACGCCACCGGGACCTCACCCGGCAAAGAAGTCCTGCGAGAACTGCTCGCTCAGTACGCGCCCTGCGTCGTGTTGATCGACGAACTGGTGGCCTACGTGCGTCAGTTCCCTGAGGGACAGACGCTCAGCGGCGGCAGCTACGACAGCAACCTGTCGTTCGTCCAGGCGTTGACCGAAGCGGTGAAGCTGGTGCCCACCGCGGTCGTGCTGGTCGCCCTTCCAGAGAGCGAGCCTCCCACCGAGAATCCCGTCAATAATGTCCAGGTCGGCGGTACGCGCGGGCTGATGACGTTGAGAGCGTTGGAGAGCATCTTCGGCCGTGTACAGGCGTTATGGAAACCGGTCGCGACGGAGGAGGCTTTTGAGATCGTTCGGCGGCGGCTGTTCGAGCCGGTACGGGACGTCAAGACACGCGACGCGGTCTGCCGCGCGTTTGCCGATGCCTATGTCGCCGAGGGGGCAAAACTCCCGGCCGAGACACAGGAAGGCCGCTATTGCGACCGCCTTGACCAGGCGTATCCCATTCACCCGGAGGTCTTTGACCGGCTGTACGAGGACTGGACGACCATCGAGGGTTTCCAGCGCACCCGTGGCGTCCTGAAGCTGATGGCCAAGGTCATTTACAGGCTTTGGCAGGACGACAACAAGGACCTGATGATCATGCCCGGCAGCCTTCCGCTGCACGACGGCAGCAGCCGCAACGAGTTGACCTACTACCTGCCCGCCGGTTGGGACCCGGTGATCGAACGCGACATTGACGGCGACCGAGCCGAGACGACCGAACTGGAGAACAAGGAGCCACGCTTCGGACAGTTGAACGCCGCGCGCCGAGTGGCCCGGACGCTGTTCCTCGGCAGCGCACCGTCCTCGGTGGCCCATAAGCCCGGAATTCGTGGCTTGGACCGAGCCCGGGTGTTACTCGGCTGTCTCCAGCCGGGCCAGAGTTCTTCCACCTACTCGGACGCGCTGAACCGCTTGGCGGATCGCCTGCACTACCTGAACAGCTCCGGCGATAAGGCCCAGGACTCGACGCGATTCTGGTTCGACACGCGAGCCAATTTGCGCCGCGAGATGGAGGACCGGAAGCGGCGATTTGACGACGCAACCGAGGTCCGCAGCAAGATCGCCGAGGTGCTGAAGAAAGTCGTCGGGAGCGTCGCGTTCTTTGACGGAGTTCACATTTTCACACCGCACGGTGACGTGTCCGATGACAGCGCCTTGCGATTGGTCGTGCTTCCGCCGGAACACCCGTACTGGCGCGACGACGAGCGACAGGCCGCCCAGTACGTGATCGACTACGTCCGCAACAACGGCACCAAGCCGCGATATCGGGGGAACCGCCTGTTATTCCTCGCGCCGGACATGGCCATTCTGCCCCGTGTGCGCGATGCCGCCCGCGTGGCGTTGGCCTGGGGATCCATCGTGGACGACGTGAAGGAAGGCCGGTTGAACATCGACCAGTTGCAGAAGAAGCAGGCCGAGAAAGAACTACAGACCGCCGTCGACGTACTGCCCCGCACAGCACGCGAGTGCTACAAGTGGCTGCTCTGTCCCGTGCAGCACACACCCACCGACCAGACGCCGACGGTCGAGGCGTTTCCGCTCAACACGACCGCTGGCTCTGTCAAGAGCGAGATGGAACGCGTCTGTGTCGAGAACGAGCTGGTCATCAGCACCTGGTCGCCGATCCATCTGAGGACCAAGCTGAAGGAACTCTACTGGAAGGACGGCAAGATCGCGGCCGGGGCGATGGCCTTCTGGGAGGACACACTGCGTTACCTCTACCTGCCCCGCCTGAAGAACCGCGACGTGTTGGCGCAGGCCATTCGCAGCGGTGCGGGCAGCCGGGATTTCTTTGGCACGGCCTACGCACAGAGCGGCGAGACCTTGGAAGGGTTCAAACTGGGCGATGCCAACGTGCAGTTCGATGACACGCTTCTGTTAATCGTGGCCGAGGCTGCCAGCGACTACGAAAAAGCTCACATCCTTGGTCCTGGCCCTGGTCCTGGTGGTGGCCCTGGTACTGGCCTCGGCCCTGCCCCCGACCCTCGTCCCGGTCCCGGCCCCGGCCCTGGCACGGGCCCTGCCCCAACGCCTAAGGCTAGGTCTTTCCACGGCACGGCGGAGGTCTCGCCAGCGACCGCGAAGATGCGTCTGGTGCAACTGGCCGAGGAGGTCATCAGCCTGCTCTGCTCCGATCCGAACGCCACCGTGAAGGTCACGGTCGAGATCGACGCCGAATTCCCAGCAGGGGTTTCCGACCAGATCAAGCGAGCCGTCACTGAGAACGCTACCAGCCTGGGGTTCAAGAGCAAGACATGGGAGTGACTCCGGTCTTGGAAGTTGCGCATTTCGGTTCCGACGACTGCCCCACCGACCCTGCGTCGAATGGTACGAGGTTAAGCGTCACCGCCCATCCCCACTGGGCTTGCCCCAGTGGACAAGAGGTTTGAAAACCAAGGCCGCGTATCGCAACCACATCCCGTCCCCTTCGCCGCATTCACCGCCGCCGCAGGCGGCGGTGAATGCGGCGAAGGGGAATAGATGTGGTGGGGCCGCTGTTAGTGACCAAACCCTTTTTCCACTGGGGCAAGCCCAGTGGGGAAAGTGGCGGAATGACAACGACTTATGCTTAACCTCGTACCATTCGGCACAGGGCCGGGTGGGGACCATCAAAATGCGCAACTTCAAAGACTCCGGTCTTGGGGTATCGCGCCGGCCAGGCCGGGCTGCGGTATTCTGACGGTTGGAAGAAAGTGCGTGGACACCGAGAGAGATCGCGCCGATGTCGGGTATATTGGGTCACCAAGAGCCGTTTTGATGCCGACCTGCGCGCCATGGAGTTGGCCCTCCGCGAGGTGTGTGGAGTAACAAGACCTGTCCCCTGTTCGCAAAATGGAGACTCCCGAAATGAACCATCCCGATTATCCCCATCTGTTCAGCCCCCTTCGAATCGGCAACTTCGAGGTCCCCAACCGCGTCTGCCACGTGCCGACTGACATCAGTTCGGCCAATGCCGACGGCTCGGTCAACCAACGGGTGATTCGCTACCACGAGGAGATCGCCAAGGGTGGCTGCGGCCTGATCATCGTGGGCGCGTCGTCACCCGACAAGGCCACCGGACGGCCGACGGTGACGTGCGTCTGTGTCGACGAAGACCCGTTGATTCCCGGCTTGGCGGAGTTGGCCGAGGCCATGCATCGGCACGGAGCGCGCTGCGCGGTGCAGATCCAGCACCCCGGCCGGCAGGCGGCGTGGCCCCGCAAGGGCCTGATGTCGGCCAGCGACCAGGTGGTCGACCTGCCCGGCTCGGCAGGTCACGAAATCGTGTACGCCGAGGAACTGGCCAAGGGCAAGTCGATCCGTGAGATGACGTTGGAGGAGATCTACGAATTGGTCGAGAAGTTCGCCGAGGGCGCCTGGCGGGTGCAACAGGCCGGCTTCGACTGCGTCGAATTGCACGGGGCACATGGCTATCTGATCGCCCAGTTCATGAGTCCTTACGTGAACAAGCGGCACGACCGTTTCGGCGGCGGCTTCCTGGGCCGGATGCGGTTTGTCCTGGAGATCATCGCCCGCATTCAGCACAAGTGCGGCCGGGATTTTCCGATCGGGGTACGGTACTCCGGCGTGGAGTGGGTGCCGGGCGGGCGGGAGTTGGACGAAACAGTCCAAGCCGCGCAGTTACTGGAAGAGCACGGCGCGGCATTTGTCGACATCAGCGCCGGAATCTTCGAGGCCCCCGGGACGGTGATGGACCCGATGTACTATCCCCAGGGCTGGAATACGTACACCGCGGCGGCGGTCAAGCAACACGTCAAGATTCCTGTGATCACCAGTCACACCCTGCGAGATCCGGACTACTGCGAACGGATCCTGGCCGAGGGACAGGCAGATCTGGTGGGCCTATCGCGACAGATGATTGCCGATCCCTACTGGGCCAACAAGGCCTTCGTCCGGCAACCGCGGGAGATCCGCAAGTGCATCTCGTGCCTGGTCGGCTGTTGGCAAGAATCGTTGATGATCAAACGGCACATGCGGTGCGCGATCAACCCGGCGGTGGGCGACGAACGGTTCATCGAGTTGGAACCCGCCCGGACCACTTATCGCGTGGCGGTGGTCGGCGGCGGCCCGGGCGGCATGGAAACCTCCCGCATCGCGACTCTGCGCGGACACCAGGTGACGCTGTTCGAACAGACCGGCGAGTTAGGCGGAGCGTTGCTCTTCTGCTGCACGGTCCCCGGCAAACACAAAATGCGGTGGTACGCAGATTGGCTACGCTACCAGCTGGAGAAACTGGCGGTCGAGGTGCGGCTGCAGACCAGCCCCGGTGTCGCGGAACTGCAGACCTTCGACGCCGTGATTCTGGCCACCGGTGGCCGCGTCGCTCGGCCCGACGTACCGGGCAGCGACTTGCCGCTCGTGTGCACGTTTGAAGATGTACTGCGCTGCCGCTCCGACCGGTGTGAGTTCCACTACAGCGGCAAACCGGGCCCGACGCCCTGCGGCCCGCAGGTGCTCGTGTGGGGCGATCACTTCGGAGCCGCCGACGCCGCCGAGAAGCTGGCGGGCGAGGGCCAGCAGGTGTGCGTGGTGACCGAAGCCCCCGAGTTCGCCCAATGGCTGGAACCCTGCCACCGCGACGTGATGTTCAAACGGTTCGCCGGCCGCAACGGCGAAGGACTGAAGGGGCAACCGTTCGCACACCCCGTGACCGTGCTGCCTCACACGACCGTCACGCAGATCGCGTCCGACGGCCAAGTGACTCTGCTCGATCACACGTTCCGCAAATCGTTCCGGCAGGTGAACCACGTCGTCCTGGCCAAGGTCGAATCCGAGGATCCGCTGTACGCTCAGTTGCGGGAACAGCACGTCCGCGTGCTCCGCATCGGCGACTGCAAGCAGGTCCGAAATCTGCGTGCGGCAGTCACGGAAGGCGCCAACGCCGGCTTGACCTTGGACGCCAATCTGCTGCTGAACGCGAACGCGGCGCTCGTGGCCCAACGACCGATTGAGTCCTAGGACCAAACGGTTTTCGGAGTTGTCGGTGTCAAGCATGGGGTTTTACGGTTTCGCAGAGACGGACCGCCAGCTGGGGTCAGACGTACAGATTTCAGTTTTCGCGGGCAGCAGGCTTTCCCTAGGCTTGGGCACACGACCGCGAAAACTGAAATCTGTACGTCTGACCCCTTGTCTC
>JAPLNJ010001198.1 GCA_026692885.1 Planctomycetota bacterium
CAAGTCCGGTTCTGTGAGGGGCGTTGAAGTCGCCTTCAACGGTTGAATATTGTGACACTCTTCAGATCGAAAGAGAAGAGCAACAGGGAATACAAACCAGACCTACCGAAGGAGACCATATTATGCCTACTCGACACCCAGAGCATGCACGCCCCGCCGACATCATGGTCGTGGACGACACGCCCGCCAACCTCCAACTCCTGGAGGGCCTGTTGCGCGAGCGGGGGTATCACGTCCGGGCGCTGCCCCACGGACGACTGGCGCTGGCTGCGGCGGAAGCCGAGCCGCCGGACCTGATCCTGCTCGACATCAATATGCCGGACATGAACGGGTATGAAGTCTGCGAGCGGCTCAAGGCACACCCGCAGCTGAAAGACATTCCGGTCCTGTTCATCAGCGCCTTGAACGAAACGCTGGACAAGGTGAAAGCCTTCGCCCTGGGCGGCCTGGACTACGTCACGAAGCCGTTCCAGTTTGAAGAAGTCGAGGCGCGCGTGCGGACCCACCTGGAACTCCGCCGATTGCAGCGGAATCTGGAGGAACTGGTCAGCCTGCGTACCCGCCAGCTCGCGGAAGCCATGGGGCGGTTGGCCATCTTGGACAAAGCCAAGAGCGATTTTCTGCAGATCATCTCGCACGAGCTCCGCGCGCCGCTGTCGGGCGTGCTCGGTTTCACCGATCTGGTGTTTGAAGGTTCCTCGGATCCAACGGTGGAGGAACTCCGAGGTCCGTACCACGAGTCCCGCCAACGGCTGCTGACGTTCGTGGACGATGCCTGTCTGCTGACCCGAGTGGAGGTGGCAGGCGAAGACTTTGCACGAAAATCCTGTGGCTTGGATTCCGTCCTGAACACCGCGCGCGAAAAAGCCGGTGTGTTGGCCCGGTCGCGGAACGTCGAGTTGGGGCCGGCACCGCTGGATCTCGGCCTGGTGGCAGGCGAAGCGCACCTCCTGGCCCGGGCGCTGCAATCGCTGCTGGAGACCGCTGTCAAGTTTGCCAACAGCGGCGAGATGGTGCATTTGATCAAAGCCGAGGCGGCTGGCGAGCTCCGGCTCCTGATCGAGGCCACCGGGCGGGCGATCCCGGCCGAGCTATTGCCCCGGTTCTTTGAGGCGCTGGCCATTGGGGAGACGGTTACGCCGGGCGGCGACTTGGGCCTGGCGCCGGTGGTGGCCGAACGCATCCTGCGTCTGTTTGGCGGGGCGGTGACCGTCGAGAACCGCGAGCCCCCAGGCATCCGCTTGTGCGTCTGCTTGAAGCCACCGAACCTGCAGGATCCCTAATGGACCTGCTACTCTTCGCCCACGCTCTCAGTCCTCAGGGGCGGAGAGTTCCTTGAAGAAGTAGTATGTCCCGACACCTCGTCACGACCACCCGCGTTGACAAACCGGCGGATTGCCGTCACCATTCTCGCACAGGCAGTCCGTCCGTCTTCCAGGAGTTACACACACATGGATCATTACATCGAAGGTAAAGTCATCGTCGTCACCGGCGGTTCCTCGGGGTTTGGGCTGGAAGCGGCCCGGATGTTGTTAGAGATGGAGGCCCAGGTCGTGATCAGCGGCCGGAACAAGAAACGTTTGGATGCCGCGGCCAAGGAATTGGCTCATGCGAACCTCTTGGCGGTTCAGGCCGACGCGACCGAGACCGCCGACTGGAAAAAACTGATCGCCCAGACACTGAAAAAGTTTAAATGCATCGACGTGCTGGTGAACAATCACGGCGCCGGTATCAAGATCGCGCCGGTGGAGAAGATGGAAGACAAGGACATCGAGGCCGTGCTGAGCGCCAACTTGACGTCCGTGATCAAAGGCTGTCGCGAGGTCGTGCGGGTGATGAAGAAGCAGGGCCGTGGTTACGTCGTGAACGTCTCCAGCGGCTGTGCTTACCACTCCTGGCCATCGTGGGCCGTGTACACCGCCGCCAAGGACGGTCTGGTCGGGTTCACACGCTGTCTGAATTTGGAAATGGCCGAATGGGGCGGCAAGGCCGGCACGTTTATCCCGGGCGCGGCCCAAACACGTTTCTGCGAGGCGGCCGGCATCGCCAGCGATTGGCAGGTCGGCTACCCGACCGCTCATGATTTTGCTCGGACTCTGGTGCACTGCATCGATGTGCCGGATAGTTGCCTGATGGAAGAAGTGAACATCTGGGGCACGAAGCAAGTCAAGGAAATGCTGAATCCGTTCTAGTGCCGTTTCAGTTTTGTCATTCGGGGTAGGATGGACTTCCAAGTCCGTCGAACTACGGGTCGGACTTGGAAGTCCAACCTACAGGATCAATTTGGAAACGGCACTAGCGAATGCCTGTGACGTCGAAAACCTCCCACACCGGCATCCTCTACGGCATCGCGGCCTATGGTCTGTGGGGTCTGATCCCGCTGTACTTCAAGGCCGTGGCCCGCGTCGCACCCCTGGAGATCCTGGCCCACCGCGCGCTGTGGTCCTTTGTGATGCTGGCGATCCTGGTCCGCGTCCTGAATCGCTGGGGCGAGGTGTGGCGGGAACTCGGCCACGGCCGGCTCATGCTTATGCTGGGGCTGAGCACGCTGCTGTTGGCCGCCAACTGGCTGACGTTCATCTACTCGGTCCTGACCAATCACGTGCTCCAGGCCAGCCTGGGCTACTTCATCAACCCGCTGGTCAACGTATTGCTGGGCGTGCTGTTTTTACGTGAGCGACTGAGGCCCTGGCAGATCGTGAGCATGACGCTGGCACTGGTCGGCGTCATCGTGTTGACAAGTTTCGTCGGGCAGATCCCTTGGATTGCCCTCACCCTGGCGATCACCTTCGGCTTGTACGCCTTGCTGCGGAAGCTGATGTCGGTGGACGGGCTGGTGAGCTTGACGGTCGAGACGCTCGTCCTGCTGCCCGTCGCCCTGGCCTACCTCGGCTACCTGGGCACAACCGGCGCGGTCACAGGCAGGGGAACGTGCGACATCGGCCTGTTGATGCTCAGCGGTCCTGTGACCACGGTGCCGCTGTTATTCTTCGGGGCCGCGGCAAGACGGTTGCGGCTATCCACGCTGGGCATCGTGCAGTATTTGACACCAAGTCTGCAATTCCTACTGGCGGTGCTCGCCTTTCGAGAACCCTTCTCGACGGCTCAAGTAGCCAGTTTTGCCTGTATCTGGACGGCCATCGGCATCTACACGGCGGATTCGTATCGCGCGTTGCGGCAGGCCCGGCAGAACTTGATCAAGCCGGCCGGAGCGGACCTGTAACTGTGGTCGAGTCGCTCCGCAACTCCTTAGCTTGGAGTGCGGTGACTTGTCACCGCTTTTCAAGACTCGCTGCAAAAAGTCAGGCTACGCAAGCGGCGAGAGACAAGTGCGGATTGTCCGCGCTGGTCGCTGGCTCGACGACGATGCGGTTAAGTAATTCATAACCTGGCAGATCGGTGGTAGGACGGATTGGCACTTCGGCCCCGAAACATCGGGCCGAAGTGCCAAACCGTCCTACGGTCAAACTCCGGACGTGTTCTTTTCCAGCCACTAACTGTGTCTGTCGGACGGCTGTGTCAATGAAAAGCGGTGACAAGTCACCGCACTCCATATCTACGAGGCGGCCGCCGGTTTCTTGGGGGCTTGGGACTCAACTCCGGTAAGTCGTTCGGGGCGATCGCCATCGGCGGCCCAGCGGATGCCGCGGCGGACCAGCTCTTCCAGCCCGCGGGTCTGGTCCGGATGCGGGCTGAAACAGACCACCCGGCCTTTTCCGTAGCGACCCGCGACAATCGCCGGTGCACCGACCATGATGCCTTCCGACACCCCGGACTCAGCCACCTCGCTGCGAAACACGGCCAGGGGCTGGAAGTCGGGCAGATCCGCCCGCTGGGCGCGCATCAAGATGGGTCCGTTATGGTACCGGACGTCGCACCAGCGTTGGTCCGTCCCCAGAATCTTCCGACCGGCGGGCGTAAGTTCCATGGCGACCATCCCCTGCCCCCGATACTTCTCCGCCGAGCACGGCTTGGCGTCCAGGATCTGCAGAGACCACGGGAATTCGGTCGTGGCCAGGTAGGCTCCGGCGCAGATCCCCACGTAACCGCCCCCGCGCTGCACGAATTCCTGGACCTTGTGCCGGTTCACTTCGCCCAGGGCTGCTCCCTGCTTGGTCGAACTGCCGCCCGGAAACACGACCACCTGAAAGTGCTCCAGTGCGCCGGCGTCGATTTCCTCCGCACCGAGCGGGACGACCGTGGCGTCGGGCAGTTGCTCCATTTCCCGAATCAGGTGGTGCATCCCTTTGCGCGTGCCCGGTCCCGCATAGACTGCCATGCGGAGCGAGCTGCGGTCGGTGGCATCGCCCGAGATCAGATCGACCGAGACCCGCGAATCGATCAGGCCCAGGTGCTCCAGCAATGCGTGCAGCATGACACGGTGCTGTCGGATGCGGAGTGCCAAGGGCTGGTCTTGGCTGGTTGTGGCTAACACCAAGGTCTGAGCTTGGAATCGTTCCCGGGCGGCCCGGGCCAAGCTGCCGCTGGCCGGCGATCCGCTGACGACGAACTTCTGGTCGTCGCCGTTGATAGTCGTGTTGACCGCCGCCAGCATGACCTCAGCGGCCAGACGCACCCGCGCAGTGCCGCTCTTCCCAATACTGCTGCCGATGTTGTGGGGCTGGCGTCTGCGGAAGTCGGATCCCTCGTGCAGGTCCACCAGCCAATCCGGTTTGGCCGCCGCCACCGTCTGCCAAAGTGCCTGTGCCGGTGAGTCGTCCGACCATTCGGACTGCGTAGGATGCGCAAACTCGCCATTGAGATTTCCACGCGACTTATCGATGCCGGGCAGATAGTGCGAGTTGGCCTGCAGCGCAGGAACATTGGCACGGGGAAGCAGCATGAGTCTGCCGCGTTGGATTGGCCAGTGGCGGATTTCATCGGCGGCCCACACGCCAGCCGGCTCGTCACCGTGAAGACCAGCGACGACCACCACGGTCGGCCCCGCTGCGCCGCTGTCTTGCACGTAGCAGGGCGTTGCCCAACGCGTCCCGGACGCCACCGTCAGCACGTCTCTGGTCGCCTTCTCGGCGGACAGGCCCGGCCATGCCACAAGGCCCAGCCCCAGCGTCAGAAGCAACCATCGACCCGTCGTTCGCAGCTTCAAGACCGTCACTCCCTCGTCACGTTTCCGGCACAACGAGCGACTGGCCCGCGGCTGTCGATCTAAGTGTAGCCGACACGCGCCCGGCGTCCAGGTCCCCACGGCAAACTCGAACTCCAGCGGCGGCGAACGTTAGGATCGGCGCATCAATAAGTGTCGCAAGGAGAGTAGACGGCACACTCCGAGGCTGTGAAAAAATCGTAGGGTGGGCCAAGTACTCGCGGCCCACCGTCGCAAGCAAGGCCGTTTCCTTGGAATTGGTGGGCCGCGAGTACTTGGTCCACCCTACCGCGAATCGTGTTCGCACATTTTTTCACAGCCTCTCCGTGTGCCGATTTCCGCACACGGAGGGTGCGGACTACTTTGAATAAATCCAAGCGTCATTGGTGCGCCGAGCGTTAGGACTGCCATCGTCCGAGACGCCTACGCGGCTTCAATGCAACTGTGGCCCCCGGCAGATGCGGCACGTTGCAGTTGCCGAGAACGTGGGCTGGGGGTCAGGCGTACAGAATTCAATTTTCGCGGACCTATCGCTCTTGACGGAATTGGGCACATAACCGCGATAATTGAATTCTGTACGCCTGACCCCAGATTCACAGATGTTCCAGGCGAATCGCTGGCTCGATGCACCGTGGGGCGTGCATGGTGCATCGGCGCTGCGCTTGATGCACCCTACGAACACGATCGCCGTGAAGCATCCGGGCTGGACTCGTTTTCACGCCAGACGATGGCCGCATACTCGCCCACGGTTTTATGCCAACCCGAGCCGAGTCGGCGACGCTCACCGGATGGCAAGAGCACCACCAGTCGCTTGGCCCCGAACAAGCCGGCCGGTTGCAGGCTGTAATAACGGTCCAGATAGCTCGACGAGCGAAAACAGGCCGCTCGTAGCGGTTCTAACACCGCGGCCGTCAACTGCTCGGCGTTGGCAGTCGGTTCGAGGGTGACCTGGAGGGTTGTATGAGGATTGTCGGACAGGATTTGGGCCGTCAGTTCGGCGGCAGCCGCGACCTGTTGTCCAAACTGGGCGGACTGAAGCCAAAGCACAAAAGCTTGGCAGCGCTGACCAGGGGGGGGGAGGGCGGAGGGACTGTGGTCCAGGTCGATCTGACAGCCGCGGCTCAGCCCGGACACGTCGCGCGCGAGTTCCCGGAGCGGCGGCGGCAGCGGATCGAAGTCGATGGCCAGGGCCTCCTGGGCCTCCTCCATCAGCAACACGATTTGCTCCACCGACAAGGTCGGCGTGTGGAGCACGTAGTACGGCGGCCGTGGCTGATAGTCCAGGCCCAATTGGGCAGCCTGCTCGCGAAAGGCGGTGCCTGGCAGGACGGACAGGTTGAAGACTTGCACGCCGCCCGTGGGACGCAGCCCGTGGAGGAATTCGATGCCACGCCGCACCGAGTCGACCGTGTCTCCGGGCAGACCGATGATCAGATCGAGCTTGACGCGGAGGCCCTCATCCTGCATCGCCCGGACGCCCCGTTCGAGCGCCGGCAGGTTGACCGGCCGGTCCATCAGTTCCTGCGCGCGGCGATCAACCGACTGCAGGCCCACCTCGATTTCCGTGAAGTTGGCCTCACGCAGCAAGCGGGCCGTGTCCCGGGTGATCCCTTCCGCCCGCAGTTCGGCAAAGTAGGTGAGCTGCCGCGCGGGGTTACCTTGCGCCAGCATTCGCAAGAAGTCCGGGAAATCGCGGCGTTGGTTGAGTGTCGGATCGAGAATCACGACGTCGCGCGCTCCTCGCTCGGCGGCGTGGCGCAGATTCGCCAGCACCTGTTCGGGCGAGACCAGAGTCACCGCGTCGTAGCTTTTCGGGTAGTAGCAGAAGCGGCACTTGAACACGCAACCTCGGACGGTTTCCAGGAACAGCGTCTGCTCGTCGGCGGCATCCAAGATGCCTTCCAGGTAGGGCGAGGAGATTTCATCGAGGTTGGCCAACGGCGTACGCGGCGGTGGCAGCGGACCGTTCGGCCGCACGCACAGGCCGGGGATGGAGCGGGCGGGCTGGGACTTGCCGACAAGCGCTGTCAGCAATTCGGCAAACGTCTGCTCGCCCTCGCCCAGCACGGCGTAATCCAGGACGCCGCAGTCCAGCACCCACGTGTTGTCGGCGGTGATCTCCGGACCGCCGAGCACGATCTTCAGGTCCGGCCGGCGCCGCTTCAGTCGCTCCGCGATCCACAAGGTGCGTTCGATATTCCACATATAGCAGGTGAAACCCACCAGCCACGGTTGCCGGGCGAGAAGCTCCTCGACCAGTCCCTGCTCGCTGAGCGTATTGACCCGCTGCGTCGGCAGCAATTCGATGCGATAGGCCCGCTCCAGGCCGCGTCTGCGCGCGAACAGCTTCAGATCGGCTGCCGCCAAGGGAATATTGCCGTGGATCGGCACCAATCCGGCCGGCGGAATCGGCAGTTGCAGCAGCAGTACCAAGCGGCCGGTGGAAGTCATCGTGCCAATATAGCCGTGCGGGGGGCGACTAGAAAGACCGCCGTCTGGCAACTGTCTGCGGGCCTCCTTATACTGCGCACACGTTGTCCCCTGTGCGCCGGCTCGCCGCCGGACGCACCCGACCTATTTTTCCTACCTCACACGTACGACGGAGGTTGACCGATGAGTTCGAAACCCGACATCAGTCGCCGGCAGTTTGTAGCTGGCAGCGCGGCCGCCATCAGCGCGTTCACGATCATTCCTCGCCACGTGCTGGGCCAACCCGGTCAGCCGTCGGCCAACAACAAGCTGAACGTCGCCTCCGTGGGAGTCGGGGGCATGGGGTCGGGCGACATTCGCAACGTGCCCACCGAGAATGTCGTAGCCATTTGCGATGTGGACGCCAATCACGCCAACAACGCCGCCAAGAACTTCCCGGGAGCCAAAGTCTACAGCGATTTCCGCAAGATGCTGGAGACGCAAAAAGAGATCGACGCGGTGATGTGCGCCACGCCCGATCATAACCACGCCGTGGTCTCGATGATGGCGATCAAACTGGGCAAACACGTGTTTTGCCAGAAGCCGCTGGCCCATAGCGTGCACGAATGCCTGGCGCTCGCCAAAGCCGCCAAGGAGGCGAAAGTGGCGACGCAAATGGGCAACCAGGGCCAAGCCAGCGAAGAGTCGCGTCTGACGTGCGAGTTGATCTGGGCCGGTGCGGTCGGCAAGGTCCGCGAGATCCACTCGTGGTCCAACCGCCAGCCGGACATCTCGCAGCGCGGCATCCCGCGGCCCAAGGACACGCCGCCGGTGCCGGCGAACTTGAACTGGGATTTATGGCTCGGCCCGTCCCCCGAACGGCCGTACCACCCCTGCTATCTGCCATTCGTCTGGCGTGGCTGGTGGGATTTCGGCACAGGCGTGATGGGCGACATCGGGTGCCATAATCTGTCCGCCGCGTTCAAGGCTTTGAAACTCGGCTGGCCGGCCAGCGTCGAGGCCTGCTCGACGCACTGGAACGCGCCGGCCGAGATTAAGCACGAGACGGCGCCGTTGGCTTCGATTGTGACGTTCAAGTTCGCCGCCGAAGGCGAGCGGCCGGAGCTCGTGCTCAAATGGTACGACGGCGGCATGATGCCGCCACTCCCGGATGAAGCGGAAGGCCGCAATATTTTCGTCAACGACGGCACGCTGATCGTCGGGGACAAAGGCAAGATGCTGTGGCATCGGTTGTTACCGGATGCGAAGATGAAGGAGTTCGGCAAGCCGCCGCAGGTACTGCCGCGGTCGCCGGGTCACTACCGCGAGTGGGTCGATGCCTGCAAAGGCGGACCACCGGCCGGCAGCAATTTCGTGGATCATGCCGGCCCCTTGGCGGCCGTGGTCTTGATGGGCAACATTGCCATCCGCACGCAGGAGAAGTTACTCTGGGACGCCGAGAAACTGCAGTTCAAGAATTCGGAGGCGGCCAACCGACTGTTGAATCCGCCTTATCGACAAGGGTGGAGTCTGTAGCGTGAGAGCTTGCCCCCACTGCTGTGCACATCTTCAAACGGGCCGGAGGCCGGTATTTTACAAGCACGACGCGCAAGCGAGTGAGTCTGGATTTCGCTTGCCGGTCCACCCCGGACTCACTCGCTTGCGCGTCGTGCTTGTATTTCCAGCCTTTGGCTGGCTGCCAAGATGTGCACAGCAGTGGGGCTTGCCCCTCGTTCCCACGCTCTGCGTGGGAACGAGGATCCGGACGCTCCGCGTCCCATGCGGCGACGCAGAGTGTCGAATAACAAGGGTTCCCACGCAGAGCGTGGGAACCAGAGCTTTACAAGGCGGTTGGTAGCATGGCCAAATCAAGACGCATCTATCTCGACAACGCGGCCACCAGTTGGCCGAAGCCCGAAGCCGTCTACGCAGCCGTGGATCGCTACCAGCGCGAACTGGGAGCGCCGGCGGGACGCAGTGTCTACCGTCAGGCGGCGGAGGTGGAACGTCTGGTGCTGGATACCCGCCGGCAGGTCGCCGAATTGATCGGTGCCGAAGATCCCAGCCGCGTGGTGTTCACATGCAACGGCACCGACGCCTTGAACCTGGCCCTGCATGGCCTGTTGCGTCCCGGCGATCACGTGGTCACCACGGTCGCCGAGCACAACTCCGTGCTGCGCCCGCTGCGGTACCTGGAAGACCAGCGCCGTGTCAGCGTGACACGAGTCCGCTGCAACGCGACCGGCTGGGTCGATGTGGACGATATCCGCGACGCAATCACTCCCCGGACCCGTCTGATCGCCATGGTCCATGCCTCGAATGTGACCGGAGCTTTGCAGCCCGTGGAAGACGTGGGGCGGCTGGCTCGCGAACGGGGCCTGCTGTACCTGGTCGACGCCGCTCAATCCGTCGGCCACGTCCCGGTCAACGTGCGGTGGATCGGGGCCAGCGTCCTGGCGACATCGGGGCACAAGGGCCTGCTGGGGCCGCTGGGCAGTGGCCTGTTGTACATCGCTCCCGGCGTCGAGCAGCAGCTCGAACCGCTCCGCCAGGGCGGCACAGGCTCGCAGAGTCTGGACGATCGCCAGCCGCGAATGCTGCCCGACAAATACGAATCTGGAAACCTCAATGTGCCGGCGATCGTCGGTCTGGGCGCGGGGATCGCCTACTTGCGGAAACGCGGTTTGGACGAAGTGCGGCGACATGCGATGCAGCTCACCCAACTGCTCGTCGACGGCTTACGCGGCATCGCGGGTGTGACCGTCTACGGACCGCTCAAGGCCGAGCAGCGGGTGGGTGTGGTGACGGTCACGATCAACGGCTACGAGCCGCAGGTCCTGGCGGCCATGTTAGATGCGTCGTACGGCGTGCAGACGCGGGCCGGGGCACACTGCGCCCCCTTGATGCACGCCGCGCTGGGAACGCTCAATCTGGGTGGAGCGGTGCGGTTCAGCCTGGGTGCCTTCTCGACCGAGGCCGAGATAATGCTCGCCATTCGCGCGGTGGCCGAGATCGCCGCCACGGCCGGGAAGCAGGCCTAGCCCGACTTTACAAGTTACAGCGGTCGGTTTTTTGTAACCACTGGAACGATAGGAGGTTGCGGCAAGATTACGGTATCCCCTAAAGATATTGACGATTTCATTCGGTAATTTTTGTATTCTACGAATGTTTAGTATGCCCTAAATTGTGCGTTTCTGTCCTGATTCAAGGAGGAAGCGTATGGAACGTTTAGAGGCCAAGCAAGTCAACGGAGGAACCTATTATTACAGCACGACGTGACGCAGGCCACGAGTCTGGCCTTAGCCGGCCAAACGGAACGCGCCGCCGCAGCGGTGACACAGGTGGAAGCCCACACCGCCGAGCTCCAGCGGCAAGTCCAGGCATGTCACGAACAGTGTGCCGAGAGTGCCCGAGAGCAGTACGCGGCCTGCCAACAACGGCAGCAGCGAGCCCACCAGGCCGTCCGCGGACTCGGCCAGGACTACCACCCCTTCGACCTCCAGACCGGGCAGGCGTTGGACGAGAACGCGGTGGCCCAGCGACTGGCGGGTCACTTCGATCAACTGGACCAAATCGCCGCCGAGGCCGGCTTGTCAGCCCGCGCCACGCAGAAGCTGGCCAAAGCCCGCCGCGTGCTGAAGGCGATGCAAGCCACGGTGAAGTTCTATTGGACCCTGCTCGAGGTCTGGATCTCCAGCTGGAATCTGTCCCCGGCCGTCGCCCAGTGGCTGCGCGAGGATCTGATTCCGGGCCGGTATCTGGCACGGGCCGCCGAGAAGGCAGACACGGCAAGCGAACGCCACCGGTTGCGGGAACTATCCCAGAAAATCCTCGCGCGGGCCCGCTCGCCGACAGGCGTGTGGGGCACGTTAAGTCCTGACCAACGCCTGGACCTGGAACGTAAGACGCAGGCCTGTGCCGACCTGTTTCAGCGGAGCAGTTCCTGCGTGGAGGGCCGCAACGGGCACTTGGCGCTGAAGCACCACGCCTTACACCAGTTCACGCCGCGGAAGCTGAAGGCGTTAACGATGCTGCACAACTACGTCATGTGGCGTGCCGATGACACCACGGCGGCTGAACGGTTCTACGAGGCCGCCCCACGGGACTACTTCACATGGCTGCTCGACCGACTGGCTGTCCCCGCCCGGCCGCGTGCCGGCCGTTGTAACGCGTGACGCAGACGGCCGATCAAGTTTTTCGGACCCGCGAGGGCCCGGCGGGGATACCCTGCGCCATTCCTCTTGGACACGTCGAATCATCGCTCGCGGCACTCCGACCTTATCCGCCCTGCCCCGACGCTAGCTGCTGGCATTTCGCAACG
>JAPLNJ010001199.1 GCA_026692885.1 Planctomycetota bacterium
GGCGATCACGACACGGCTAGAGTTTTGCGCCACCTCACGATCAAGGCCGGAACACGTCAAGCCGTCCTTGGCAACCTCCGAATCTGCTTTACAATCGCAGGTCTTGGGAAGACTGCCAACAGCCACGGGCCACCCCGACCGTTTGTGCTTGGGACCGGCGCAGCAATAACTGTCGCAAGTATAGTAGTCTTCACGCTCCTCCGTGACGACAAGTCATCACGGCGGAGCGTGATGACTACATTGAAGATCCGACAGTTATTGATGCGCCGGTCCTTGGTGGGCACAGCCCACCCTGCACCTTGTGCAAACATCGTTGGCCGATTTGATTTCTTCACAGTCTCGGAGCGTGTTCATGAGCGACCAACCTTTCGTGCACCTGCATTGTCACAGCCACTACAGCCTGCTCGATGGAGCCGGATCGATCAAAAAGTTGATCAAACGGGCGAAGGAGCAGGGCATGAACGCCCTGGCGCTGACCGATCATGGCAACTTGCACGGGGCCCTGGAGTTCTACCGAGCCGCCAAGGAGGCTGGCATCAACCCCATCATCGGCTACGAGGCTTACATCGCCCCGGGCAGCCGCCGCGAAAAGAACGCGGGGAACATGAAGGAGGCCAGCTACCACTTGACGCTGTTATGCCAGAACCGCACGGGCTTCAAGAATTTGATCAAGATGGCCTCGGCCGCCTCTTTGGAAGGTTTCTACTTCAAGCCGCGGATCGACAAGGAACTGCTGCAGCAGTTTCACGAGGGCATTGTCTGTCTGAGCGGCTGCGTGTCCAGCGAATTGAGCCGCGCGTTGCTCAAAGGCTACGGCGGCCAGGAACAACTGGCCGACGCGATGGATGTCGCCCGTTGGTTCCAGCAGCTGTTCGGCGAACGTTATTTCATCGAGATCATGAACAACGGTGTGGACGTCCAGCGGATGGCATTAAAGGGGTCCGTCGAGGTTGCGAACAAACTGGGGATCCCGCTGGTGGCCACCAGCGACTGCCACTACGTCAACCGCGACGACGCTGAGGCCCAGGACGTGATGCTGTGCATCAATACGGGCAAATTTCGCACCGACACCAGCCGCCTGCGCATGGACGGCAACCAATATTTCCTCCGCAGTCCCGCAGAAATGTACGCTTGCTTCCCCGGCCTGGAGCACGCGGTGGCTCAAAGCCAAGCGATCGCGGACACCGTCGATATCGATCTGGAGTTGGGCCGGCGGAATTTCCCCACGTACACGCCGTTGCCGCCGGGCCAGACGTCCGAAATGTTTCTGCGGGAACTCTGCCTGACCGGTTTGAAGGAACGCTATGCGGGCGACGCCGAGATGTGCCCCGACGGAAAACTCTCGCAGGTGGTGATGGATCGCCTGGATCGCGAACTGCAGGTGATCAACAAGCTCGGCTTTCCGAACTACTTCCTGATCGTCTGGGACTTCGTGAACAAGGCCCGCGAGATGGATGTGCCCGCGACGGCGCGCGGCAGCGGCGTGGGGGCGATCGTGTGCTACGCGCTGTACCTGAGCCACGTCTGCCCGATCCGGTACGACTTGCTGTTCGAGCGGTTCCTGGACGAGCACCGGCTGGAGGCGCCGGATATCGACATCGACTTCTGCAAAGAACGCCGGACGGACGTGATGCGGTACGTGAAGGAGAAGTACGGCGAGGATAACGTCGCGCAGATCGGCACTTTCGGCACGCTGCAAGCCCGCGCCGCGATCAAGGACGTCGGCCGCGCCCTGGGCATTCCGCTGGGCCGGGTCAACGAAATCACAGGGATGGTGCCGGAGGAACTGCACATCACGCTCGACGATGCGCTGGAGAAGAGCGAGGATTTGCGGAAGACCTACGAGACGGACGGCGAGATCCGGGAACTGATCGACTTGGCCCGCAAGATCGAGGGGCTGGCTCGCAACGTGGGCACCCACGCGGCGGCGGTGGTGATCGCCGACAAACCGTTGACGGAGTACGTACCGTTGTGCCGGGTCTCCGGCAAGGACGACATTATCACCCAGTGGTCCATGGGCGACGTGGAAGCCGCCGGCCTGCTGAAGATGGACTTCCTGGGGCTGCGCAACTTGACAATCCTGCGCAAGACGGTCGAACTGGTCGAACAGACGACCGGCCGACGCATCGACCCGCAGCAGTTCCCGCTGGACGACCAAGCGACGTTTGGCCTGCTGCAGCGCGGCGAGACCAAGGGGGTGTTCCAGCTCGAAAGTGGCGGCATCCGCGACTTGCTGCAGAAGATGAAACCGGACCACTTCCGTGATGTCATCGCCACCAATGCCCTGTATCGCCCCGGTCCGCTGGAAGGCGGCATGGTCGAAGACTATGTGGCCGTTAAGCACGGCCGCAAGCAGCCGGAGTACAAGCACCCGGTGCTCAAGGACGTGCTGGGCGAGACGCATGGCGTGATGGTTTACCAGGAACAGGTAATGCGGATCATCAATCGCCTGGGTGGCATCGAACTGGCGAAAGCCTACACCTGTATCAAGGCGATCAGCAAGAAGAAGGAAGCCCTGATCGAGGCCAACCACGCCAAGTTCATCGAAGGCGCGATGGCCAACGGCTTGAGTCAGAAGGACTCCGAGGAAATCTGGAGCCTGATCGTCAAATTCGCGGGCTACGGCTTCAATAAGTCACATTCCACCGCGTATGCCCTGATCGCCTACCAGACCGCTTATCTGAAGCAGCACTATCCGGTCGAGTTCATGGCAGCCTTGTTGTGCGGCGATATTCCCGGACGCAATTTCAAGAGGAAAGATCCGCTGGTCGAGCACCTGGAGGATTCCCACCGGATGGGGATCGAAGTCGTGCACCCCGACGTGAACACCTCCGGTGTGGATTTTACCGTGGCCAACGGCAAGATCTATTTCGCCTTATCGGCAATCAAGGGCTGCGGCGGTGGCGCGGGCGAAGCCATCGTGGCCGCCCGGAAGAAGGGTGGCCCATTCCGCGATCTGTTCGACTTCTGCGAACGCGTCGACAGTGCGTCCTGCAACCGGGCGGCGATCGAAACGCTGATCAAGGCCGGGGCCATGGACTCGTTCGGGGCCCAACGGTCGCAGTGGGTGGCGGTGATCGAACGGGCCCTGCAATCGGGGGCCGCGGCCTTGACCGACCGCCGCACGGGGCAAAAGAGTCTGTTCGGCGACTTGGGAGAGGAAGACGAAAAGGTCGCCGTAAAACTGCCGGAGATCCCAGAACTGCCCGAACGGGAGCGACTGGCCGCGGAGAAGGAAGTGCTGGGGTTCTACCTGTCCAGCCATCCCCTGGCCGAATTCGAGCAGCAGCTGTCGCGGTTCTGTTCGCACAGCGCGGCCGATATCCCCAATCTGCCGGACCGCGCCGAGGTGATTCTGGGCGGCATGCTGTCGGCCATTAAGTTTGCGCACGTCAAGAAAGTCCGGCCGGGCTCGACGGCGACCAAGTACGCCAACTTCGACTTGGAAGACAAGGACGGTGCGATCCGCTGTATTCTCTGGCCGGAAGACTTCGCCAAGCACGGCGAGTTTGTACAACCGGACGCCGTGGTCCTGGTGCGCGGAGCCATTGACCGCCGCGGTGGCGACGAGGCCAATTTGATCGTGAACGAACTGGTCCCCTTTGACCAGCTCGAGTCGCGGTACACCAGCGGCATGATGATCTGTCTGGACGAGCGCGACACGGATTCCGGCACCCTGAAAAGGGTCCACGAAATCGTTCGCGGCTATCCGGGAAACCGGGACCTGCATTTTCTGTTTTCGCTGAGCGACGGCAGCCTGGTGCAGTTGCGCTCCCAGCGGTTGAAGGTGGATATCACGCCGGAATTACGTCGCCGCGTGGATGATTTGCTGGGACCCGGTCACTTGCGTCTGATCACCTCGCCACCGAAACCCGACAACAGTCGGCAGAACAGCAATCGCCGCGGTGGCGGACAGCGGCGTTCGTGACAAGGTCGAAGAGTCGGAGAGTGTGGGAGTCGGAGAGTGAGTCTCCCCTCGCCCCGGTACTCCGGGGAGAGGGGTTGGGGGTGAGGGGCTTAAGCGGCACGGCTGTGAACATCTTCGGACGGGCCGGAGGGCCGGTATTGTGCAAGCACGACGCGCCAGCGAGTGAGTCCTCGTCGGTCTGGCACGCGAGAATCGGACTCACTCGCTGGCGCGTCGTGCTTGTATTTCCAGCCTTTGGCTGGCTGCAAAGATGTTCACAGCAGTGGGCCTAGACTAGGCTGCTCCAAAGTTGGTCTTGACTGCGGAAAATGAACGGGTGCGTCAGGGTACAAATTGTTTCGCTCTAGGACGAATGTTTGTAGTGGAATCG
>JAPLNJ010001200.1 GCA_026692885.1 Planctomycetota bacterium
CTTGATCGTAAGGTTGCGCACTGCTGTCCGTGCTGGCCACGGTCCGGGTGGCTGGCGGCTGAGCCTAAGCGAAGCCCCAGTCCACTGTTGCTGGGGCTTCGCCTAGGCTCAGCCACCAGCCACCCTGCTAGCGTTTTGCGCAACCTTATGATCAAGGCCCCATCTGTTTGACGCCCGACTCCCCAATTTGGCGCCCCTCACCCCCGACCTGGGCCTCGCAAAACAGTGTCGCGTGGCAGGCCAGAGTTTGTTCCACTTCTGTTCCGCCCGCAGACATGGGGCAGTCCTTCAAATTTCATTTTTTGCGGCATCTGGGCAACGAGGGTGGAGAGTCTCGCCGCCGCAAAAACTGAAATTTGAACGACAGACCCTGGCCGCTGTTTCCACCCAATTTTGCGCGGGCCACCCCTGACCCCTCTCCCCGGAGTACCGGGGCGAGGGGAGAGGCTCCCCCTGACTCACCCCTGCAGGCTCCTCGCCTCACCCCTGCAGGCGGCGTTTGCATTCTTCCAGCATGTCCTTGGTGCGGGTCGCTCCGGCGCGGGTGACGCCCAGTGCTCGGACTTCCAGTAACTTGTCCAAGTCACGAATCCCGCCCGCCGCCTTGACTTGCACGTGCTGAGGCGAATGCTGTCGCATCAGCTTCAAGTCCTCGATGGTCGCCCCGCCGTTGCCGTAGCCGGTGGAGGTTTTCACCCAGTCCGCGTTCAACTCGCCGCAGATCGCGCACAGTCGAACCTTGTGTTCGTCGCGCAGAAAACAGTTCTCGAAGATCACCTTGACCTTCTGCCCCGCCGCATGCGTCACGGCGATGACGGCTTCGAGATCGCGGCGGACGTAACCCCAGTCGTCGCTGAGCACGCGGCTGATGTTGACGACCATGTCCAACTCCTGGCCGCCGTCCGCCAGGGCCTGCTCGGCCTCGGCACGCTTGATCGCGCTGGTGTGGCCGCCGTGGGGAAAGCCGATCGTGGTGCTCGCCTGGACGGAACTGCCACGGAGGATCTCCGCGCACCGTTTTAGATAGTGCGGCAGGATGCAGACGCTGGCCACATCGTACTGGAGCGCCAACTGGCAACCGGCCTCCAGTTCCGCCGTGGTCAACGTGGGATTCAACAGCGAATGGTCGATCATCTTGGCGATGTCTTGATAGGTGTAGTTCATGGGAGTCTCCTTGGTAGGTCAGGCTTTCCAGCCTGACGTGTCTTGCCAAACGCCAACTCCTTCCGCGGCCAGAGCGATGGCGCCGAGCACCCCGGCCTGCGCGCCCAACAACGATTGCTCGACGCGCACGCCCTCCGTGGGAAACATGCCGACGCGTTCGCGCACGACTTGTCGCACACGTTCCAACAGGAGGTCACCGATGGCGGCCACGCCGCCGCCGAGGACCACCAGCTCGGGATGCAGGATGGTGACGACATTGGCCACACCGATGCCCAGGTATTCCGCCGCGCGCAGAATCGCCTCGCGCACCGTCTGGTCACCTGCCGTCGCAGCCTCCGCCATCTCCGCAGGCGTGACGCGGCCCACGTCTCCGCCGACCAATTCGTACAGTTTCGGTGCCAGTCCGGTTCTCAGCAAGCGGATGCCTTCGGCCGTGATCGCGGGACCGCTGGCCAACGTCTCCAAGCAACCGCGATTGCCGCAACCGCACCGCGGGCCATCCGGTACGATCGTCTGGTGGCCCAGTTCCCCGGCGGCACCCAGCGGTCCGAGTCGCAGCTTGCCATCAATGGCCACGCCGCCGCCGACGCCCGTTCCCAGCGAGAAGAAAGCCATCGTGCCGACCGCTTTGCCATGGCCGTAGCGCAATTCGCCCAGGGTCGCCGTGCGCACGTCGTTCAGCAGATGCACCGGGCAGCCCACCAGTCCGCCCAGGATGGCCGCCGCCGGCACGTCGCGCCACTGGGTGGGCAAATTGGGCAGGAACTTGGTCACGCCGGTAGCCAAATCGACGAGTCCGGGAATGCCCATGCCGACCGCGTTCGGCGGACGCCCGGCTCGAAACACCAAGCTGCTGATTACGGTGGAGATACGTTCCAGGACGGCGACAGGACCTTCGTGGGATTGCGTCGGGACGGTTGCTTCACAGACGATCTGTCCGTCGCGAGTCGCCAAGGCGCAAGCGATTGTGGTGCCGCCCAAATCGACTCCGGCGTAAAGTTCATCCATCGGTGTGTCTCACGCACCAGGCATCAAGCCCTTCAAATACGCAACGCACTGACGTAACGCCGCCTGACGCGAGCCCAGTGAATCTTCGTACGCTCGATCCTCTACCTCGACGCACACCGGACCGCGATAGCCGACATCCCCCAGGACCGAAAAGAAGCGGCCCCAGTCGATCTCTCCGAGGCCCGGCAACTTCGGTGTATGGTACTCCAACGGCGTGGCGAGGATGCCGACCTGATTCAAGCGGTGCCGATCGACCCGCACGTCCTTGGCATGCACATGGAACAGACGCGAAGCAAATTCCCGCAAGGGTTCCAGGTAGTCCATCTGCTGCCAGACCAGATGCGAGGGGTCGTAGTTCAAGCCAAAATGGTCGCTGGGAATATCCGCGAACATCCGTCGCCAGATGGCCGGGCAAGTGGCCAAGTTCTTGCCGCCGGGCCACTCGTCGCGAGTGAACAGCATGGGACAGTTCTCGATGCCGATGCGCACGCCGTGGTCTTCGGCAAACTGTACCAGCGGACGCCACACCTCCAGGAACCGCGGCCAGTTGTCGTTCACCGACTTCGACCAATCACGGCCCACGAACGTGTTGACTTGGCGTACGCCCAAGACGGCCGCCGCGGTGATTACCTTTTGCAGGTGGGCCACGTAGCGCGCCGCCTCGTCACGATCCGGGGCCAACGGATTCGGATAGTAGCCCAAGCCGCTGATCTCGACGTCGGCCGAGTCCATGATCTTGCGAACTGCGTTCGCCTGGGTGGGGTCGAAGTCCGTGACGTCGATATGCGTGATGCCCGCATAACGCCGCTCCGCCTGGCTCGGCGGCCAACACATCAATTCCACACAGCGATAGCCGCTTGATGCCGCGAACGCGACAACTTCGGACAAGGACAGATCGGGTAAGATCGCACTGACGAAACCTAGTTTCATGGATCAACCTCCGCATTGACATCCACCCAACGCCGTTCACGATGGCTCCGGAGAATCGCCTCGCACAGCACGATCTCACGATGGCCGTCGGCAAACGTCGGGAAGGTCGCCGGCCGCGAAAAATCGCCGGCCTGGATATAGCTGTAGAACGCTCGGAAACACTGTTTGAACGTATCGGGAAAGCCTTCGTTGTGCCCGCCGGGGTAGTTGGCAAACGACCGGGCCACGGGACTCAACAACGCCGGATCGCGAAGCAACAACTCGTTGGGCGTATCGCGGTGACCAATCCACATTTCGTTGGGCGACTCGCTATTCCAGGCCAGGGCCTGTCGGGAGCCGGCGAGTTCGTACCGCAAGCAGTTCTTCCGACCGGCGGTAACCTGGGAGACCGACAGGCAACCGCGCGCACCGCCTCTGAACCGCAGCATCACACAGCCGTAGTCGTCCGTGGTGACCGGCACCGACTCTGTGGCCGCGGGCGGTTTCCCCTGGCCGCTGAACGTCTCGACCTCGCCTTGGGGACGCTTGCGCACCGGGAACACCGTGTACAAGTCGGCGCAGACAGATTCGACTTCCAGGCCCGTAATCGCATGCAGCAGGTCCAGCCAGTGCGTGCCGATGTCGGCCACGGCCCGCAACTCGCCGCCCTCGCCGGCCAACACCCGCCAATTGAAGTCCGTGTCGTGGAACAGCCAATCCTGAACGTACGCGCCGGTGACATGGTACACCTGTCCCAGCGTCCCATTGCGGACGCGTTCCGCGGCTTCCAGACACAGCGGATAGTACCGGATGTTATAGTTGACGCCTGCCACCAAACCCGTTTGCCGGGCCAGTTGCACCAACTCGGCCGACTCCTGCGAGTTCATCGCCAGCGGTTTCTCGCAGAGCACGTGCTTGCCTGCTTTCAGCACGCGTGACGCCATTTCGAAGTGCAGCCGATTCGGTGTCGCCACATGCACTGCGTGCACCGCCGGATCGGCCAGGACTTCGTCGAGGCTCCGATACGCGGTGGCTAACCCCAGCGATTGGGCAGCGCGTTGCGACTCCGCCTCGTCGACACCCAGAATGCCGACCACGTGCTGTCCCGCACGCCGCAAGCCTTCCACATGCACCGGGCCGATGAACCCTGCGCCCGCAACAGCAACTCCTAACTTCGTCATGCGTCATCTCCTTCCTCTAGGGAACTGGCATGTGGGTCATCCGGACGCTTGGCCCACAGCTTCAAAATCACACTCTCCGAGTCGGTGCCCGGCATCGGGTAGACGGCCGCCTTGCGTAGGTTGACGTTGCGCAGCAGGCCGCGTTGCCGTGCCTCGCGACGCTCTTCGACCCAACGCGGACCTTTGATGGCTAGCAGTCTGCCAAAGCAGTGCCAGTGCGGGGCGAACCACGTGCACATTTTCCACAGTGGCCCGACCGCGCGGGCGATCAGGGCATCAAAGGCAAAATCCTCCAGCACGTCCTCGGCGCGGCTGTGGTAGATCGGCGTCGACAGGTCCAGTTCTTGCACGATGGTGTCCAGCACCTGGGCCTTCTTGGCGACGGACTCCGACAGCGAAATTTGCAGGTCCGGCCGGATGATCGCCAGCAGGATGCCTGGGACACCGCCGCCGGAACCGACGTCCAGCACCTCTTCGCCCGGCTCCAGCAAGCGGCTCAACTGGACGCTGTCCAAGACATCGCGGCTGGCGAATTTTTCATAGTCGGTATGGCGGGTCAGATTTAACTTCTCGTTCCATTCCCACAGCAGGTGGCAATAGCGGTCGAGCTGCGCGATTTGGTCGTCGGGCAGTTCCAATTGATGGCGGGCCAAGGCGGTTTGGAGCGTGTCGCTGGTTAGGTCGTTCAAACGGATCTCCCTGTTGGGCAGTATTTGCTTTCCAGCAGCTTATCCGCAGCGCCGCGATACGGGAAGATGGGGAGACCGATTCGAGCACTGCGGCACGTTGTCGAATCCGCGATCGCCCTGAAACTATGGCGTTGCATGACCGGTATTGTTATGCTGAAGCCCGTCGCGGCGGAGCCTGACCCCTGCGGTTATACCGCACGCGGTTGGCATTGGCTCGTTTAACCCGGAGCCAACGGCGACGGCGTCCGGTGAAACACGCCGTCGCCGTTGGCTCCGGGTTAAACGAGGATGTGCCATCCTCAGCCGCGTGCGGTATAATATCGTGTCTTTCCTTCGTTCAGGAACGTGGAACCAAGTTCATGAATCGTTACCGCCTGCTGAGCCTGCTGTTCGTCTTCGTCCTCTGCCTAGGCATTTGCTTGGCTCCGCTGGGTGCGGAAACCGTGGCCCGTTGCGGCCGGGGCTGGCTGGAACGTATCGACGGGTATGCCGTGTTGCATGTGAAAGGCGCGCCTTACGAGATGGGCTACCAGCACGGGGCCTTGTTGAAGGAGCACGTGCGTCAGAACATGCATTACCTGTTGCAGGTGAAAGCCGAGACAGCGCTGGTGGAACTCGGCCCCCTGAAGCTCAAGCCGCGGCAGTTGATCGAGACCATCCTGCAAGTGCAAGAGAAATTCGTGCCGCAGAAGTACAGCGAAGAGATTCAGGGCTTGGCCGACGGCGCGGAACTCCCCCAGGCCGATGCACGTGTGGGGAATTTCATTCCTGAAGCCTTTCACTGCAGCGGTTTCGCCGTGATGAACTCCGCCACCAAGGATGGCACACTGTACCATGGACGGGTGCTCGACTACGCCGTCGATTGGAAACTCCAGGAGCACGCCGTCCTGATCGTGGCGGAGCCGACCGGTGGGATTCCGTTCGTGAACGTATCCTACGCCGGTTTCATCGGCTCCGTGACCGGCATGAATGCCGAGCAGGTCTCGATCGGCGAGATGGGCGGCTCGGGACTGGGACATTGGGAAGGCGTGCCGATGGCCCTGCTAGTCCGGGAAGTACTCCAGACGGCCCGGAATCTGGAGCAAGCGATCGCCGTCTTTCGCGACCATCCTCGCACCTGCCAGTACTTCTACGTCGTGGCGGATGCCAAGACGAACCGCGCGGTCGGCATGGAGGCTTCGTGGAACCGGTTTGACCTCATCCAGGCCGGGCAGTCGCACCCGCTGCTGCCCTCTGCCGTGCCGGACGCGGTGTTGCTCTCGGCCGGCAAACGCTACGACGAGCTGGTGCGACGCGCTCGCACCGGGCACGGCAGCTTCACGGCCGAGAGTGCGCTGCATCTGATGGATCGTCCCGTGGCGATGGGATCCAACCTGCACAACGTGTTGTTCGAACCGAAGTCGACGCGGCTGTGGGTCGCCAATGCCAGCGTCGACTGCAAGCCGGCCGCCGAGCAACCCTACCGTGCCTTCCAGCTCTCGGAATTGCTCCAACGCCGCCCCGACATGTCGAGTCCCGAGCTGGCTGCCGCAGAACGGCGCTAGCACCGAATGATTCATCGGTTTGGTAGGGAGGGTCGAGCAAACCGTGTTCCTGGTGGGCCGCGGTCGCTGTGCTAAATGTGATTGCGTCGTCCCGCGGTGAATTACCGCAGGGCGGCTGGCGAAGGCCCACCAAGATGCTTCGCTCCCTTGGTCCACCCTACAGGAATTATTGTGCAACGCTGTTACCACAGGAGTCCCCTCATGAATCGCCGTGTCCGTGTGCTTTCCGTGGCGTCGACCGCCGTCCTGGTGCTGTTCCTGACTGTGACCTCGGCCCAAGAGCAGAGCGTCGCGCCTGGGATCAACAAGCCCTACCAGCAGACCGACGTGGCCGCCTCCATTGGGCGTTTCGAAAAGGAAGGCCGTGACGTCTACGATCATCGCCAGGAAGTCGTGGCGGCGTGTGCCCTCAAGCCGGGAATGGCCGTGGCGGACATCGGCGCCGGCACCGGGCTGTTCACGCGTTTGTTTTCGCCCCTGGTCGGCGATCAGGGCCGCGTCTATTCCGTGGACATCACCGAGAAGTTCGTCAAGCACATCGAGCAGACGGCCGCCAAGCAGGGCTTGCGCAACATCGTGGGCGTGGTGTGTGACGAGCGGTCGGTGAAGTTGCCACCGGAATCGATCGACCTGGCCTTCACCAGCGATGTGTATCACCATCTTGAATTCCCGCAGAACACGCTGGAGTCGATCCAGCGGGCCTTGCGCCCCGGCGGGCAACTCATCGTGATCGACTACGAGCGCATCGAAGGCAAGAGTCCCGAGTGGACTTTGAAGCACGTGCGGGCCGGCAAGGAAATCGTGGTCAACGAGGTCACCGCCGCTGGCTTCAAGTTCCTCGACGAGAAGCCGGTCGGACTGCGGGAAACCTACTTCATCCGGTTCGAGAAGTCGCGTTGAAGATACTTCAGCCGTACGAATCGCTCCGGTAGGCAGGGACCCGCCTCACTTGGTTTTGCCTTTGCTTCCTGGCACCATTCTTTTGCAAGATTCGCTCGTCCGGTTCGGATTGCCTTGAAGGCTTAGATTAGGTTGCTCTGGCTACGTCCCACCGCGGCACCCAGTTCCGCATCTGGGCCACCGAGCGTCTGCGTGAGTGTCTGGTCAAGGGCTTCACGATGGACGACGCCCGGCTCAAGCGAGCCGGCGGGGGCAACTACTTCGAGGAATTACTCGCCCGCATCCGGGACATCCGTTCGTCGGAGCGGGTGTTTTGGCGCAAGGTGCTCGATGCTGGAAGCCTTGCCTGTTACGGAACCACCGCCGGCCGCGACCACGCCGTCTTGTTTGCATCGCCATGCCAATGCCGTAAACTGCAATCGATTGACTCCGAGCACCAACCGAGAAAGAAAATGGCGGAACTGCAATTCAGCTCGTGGTCCAAATTGGAAGCGGACCTCTGGGAAGCTGCTGACAATCTTCGGGCGAACTCGAAGCTGACTTCCACCGAGTACTGCCAGCCGGTGCTGGGCATCATCTTCCTGCGCCATGCGGCAAACCGGTTCGAAGGGGCCATGCGGCAGATCCAGGAGGACCAGGCCGCTGGTCGCATGCCGAAGCGGAAGATCACGAAGCACGACTACATTCAGCGCCGGGCACTCTGGCTCCCGGAGAACGCCCGCTACGACCACCTGGTCGGCATTCCCAAAAATGCCGATTTGAGCAACGCCCTGATCGAGGCGATGAACGCGATCGAAACCGACTTCCCGCCTCTCGCGGGCGTCTTGCCCAAGGAGTACTCGATCTTCGACCGCACGGTGCTGGAGGACTTGCTGCGACTGTTTGACGGCGAGGCCATCCGCACGGCCTCTGGCGATGTTTTTGGGCGGATCTACGAGTACTTCCTAATGAAGTTCGCCATGCAGGGCGCCCAGGATAACGGCGAATTCTTCACGCCGCCGTCCATCGTGCAGACCATCGTGAACGTGATCGAGCCGGAGCACGGCATCGTCTTTGATCCGGCCTGCGGCTCTGGTGGCATGTTCGTCCAGTCCAGCCATTTCATCGAACGGCTTGGCCAGGACACGTCGCACCGCGTGGTGTTCTACGGTCAGGAGAAGACGGCCACCACGATCAAGCTGGCCAAGATGAACCTCGCAGTACACGGGCTGGAGGGGAACATCGTCGAGGCGAACACGTTCTACGACGACGCCCACACGTTGGTCGCCAAGAGCGATTTCGTGATGGCCAACCCACCGTTTAACGTGGATATGGTGGATGCCGAGAAGGTGAAGGACGACATTCGCCTGCCATTCGGACTGCCGGGGGTGAACAAGCAGAAGAGGGTCTCCAACGGCAACTACCTTTGGATTTCCTACTTCTACAGTTACCTGAACGAGAAGGGGCGGGCCGGCTTCGTTATGTCGTCCCAGGCGTCCAGCGCGGGCCACGGCGAGAAGGACGTGCGGCGGAAGATCGTCGAGACGGGCGACGTGGACGTGATGATTTCCATCCGCGCCAACTTTTTCTACACCCGCACCGTTCCTTGCGAGTTATGGTTCTTCGACCGCGGTCGACCGGCCCGGCGGCGCGGCAAGGTGCTGATGCTCGACGCTCGAAACGTCTACCGCAAGGTGACACGCAAGATCTGCGACTTCTCGCCCGAGCAGATGGCGAACCTGTCGGCCATCGTCTGGCTGTACCGGGGCCAGAAGCAGCGATTCCTTAGTCTGGTGAAGGACTACTTCGAGGCCGTTTGCCGCGAGTGTGAGGTGATCCCGAACGCGATCGAGGCGTTTGACGAGGTCACCACGGCAGTGCGGGACACACTGGCTTCCTTCGAGGAAGCGATAGGCAAGCTCACGAAATTGGATGCAGATCGACTCAAGACGTTCCGCGATTCCCTGGTGGAACTCCGTGAAACAGAGCAAGTGTACGAAACTGACCGGACTGAACTGCTTACGGAAATTGCCTCCTTCCGGAAGGGGCCGTGCAAGTCGCCACCAGCGACGAACGACAAGCAGCACGCGGCCCGCCACACGCTCGATCCGATCGCCGAGCGGATCAAGGGGATCGTGAAACAAGCAGACTTGGTGTACAAGCTGGCCGCAGGCGTGGCGGACGCTGCGGTTGCCTTGGCTGCGGACGAGAACGTCGCAGAGCACCTGGATCGCCGCGGGCTGTCGCGCCAAGTGAAGGAATTGGATGCCAAGCGGCGAGATACGGTCGAGCGACTGAAGGACACCGCGTACTTCCACCGGCAGATCGTTTGGCTGCAAGACCGCTTCCCAGATGCCGAACTTAGACCCGTGCCTGGACTGGTAAAGGTCGTGGATGCTGCCGAGATCGAAGCCGCGGATTGGAGCCTAACACCCGGCCGTTACGTCGGCGTGGCTCCGCCGGAGACCGACGAGGATTTCGACTTTGAGCAGACGATGCGAGATATCCATGTGGAGTTAGCAAGCCTGACCGAGGAGGCGGCGGAACTGGCTGCGAAAATCCAGCAGAACTTCGAGGAGTTGGGGATATGAGCCGCTGGAAACACACCCGACTCGGCGACCTGTGTGAGGTCTTTAGCGGGTACCCGTTTCAGAGTGCCCGATTTAGCTCTGACCCAGACGACGTCCCACTGGTAAAGGGCGAAAATATCGGACAAGGTCAAATTCTATGGGAAATTTCAAAGCGATGGCCACGGGACGAAGCTGACGAGCTCGATAGATTCCGCCTTCAATCCGATGACGTAGTCCTTGCGATGGACCGTCCATGGGTTCCGGCTGGTTTGAAGTTCGCGAGAATTAGGAAGTCAGATCCGCAGGCATTGCTCGTTCAGCGAGTTGCGCGATTGCGATCAAGAGGCGGGCTTGAACAGACGCTCCTCCCATATGTCATTGGGTCGCCCGGTTTCGTTGCGTACATACAAAACATTGCCCGAGGCGTGGGTGTTCCGCACATTAGCGGGAAGCAAATCGCTGATTTCCAGTTGAGCCTTCCGCCTGCAGTCGTTCAGAAGAGGATCTCCCGCATTCTACTGGCCTACGACGACCTCATCGAGAACAACACGCGGCAGATCGCATTGTTGGAGCAGGCGGCAACGCTGCTGTACGAGGAATGGTTTGTCCGCCTGCAGTTCCCAGGCCGCGAGCACACGAAGGTAGTCGATTCACCAGTTGGGCCGGTTCCAAAAGGCTGGCGAGTCGTTCGACTGCGCGATATCTGTACGAAGATCGGGAGCGGCGCGACGCCACGCGGCGGGCAATCGTCGTATCACCAAGATGGTGTCACATTGATTCGAAGTCAAAATATCTATGACACCGGCTTCGCAGATGCTGGTTTGGCCTACCTTGACGACAATCAGGCGTCGGAACTGTCTAATGTGACGGTGCAGCCCCGCGACATTCTACTGAATATTACGGGGGCCTCGGTCGCTCGTTGCTGCATGATTCCGGAGAGACATCTACCGGCAAGAGTTAACCAGCACGTCATGATCATTCGCGTGAATCCCGCGGTAACGGACGCACACTTCGTCCTTGCGGCAATAAACAGTGCTCCACGTAAGAAGCAGCTGTTGGCATACTCCCAAGTCGGCGCAACCCGCGAAGCACTGACCAAGGAAACCGTTGGCAACTTCCAGATTGTTTTGCCGAAAGACGAACTCCTCCGACAGTTTGCCGATCTCGCTGACGACGCTTCCGGTCAACGTGAAGTCCTGTCGCACCAGAATTCCCGGCTCCAAACCGCCCGTGATCTGCTTCTGCCAAAACTCATGAGCGGTGAAATCGAGGTGTGAAGGTGAGCGGCGAACACCGAATCCTGATCATCGCCGGGCCGAACGGGGCCGGCAAGACGACCTTCGCCAGGGAGTACCTGCCGCGGGAGGGCGGCTGCCCGGATTTCATCAACGCCGATCTGATCGCGGCTGGCTTGTCCCCGTTTCAACCGGAAGCCGCAGCAGTCCGTGCAGGCCGTTTGGTCCTCGAAGAGATCCGCGATCGTGTACGTCATCGACGGAGTTTTGCCTTCGAAACGACACTCGCCGGACTCTCGTTCGCACGCCAAGTACCGGCATGGCAGGCCGCTGGCTACCACGTGAAACTGATCTTCCTCCAGCTTCCCAGCGTTGAATTAGCCCTGGCTCGGGTCGCTGCCCGCGTGGCCCAAGGCGGCCACGACGTGCCGGAATCCGTTGTCCGCCGCCGGTTCGACGCGGGGGCACAGAACTTCCACCGAGTCTACCAGGCACTCGTAAACCACTGGCTGTTGTACGATAATTCAGGGGATACACCCGACTTGATTGACGAGGGATAACACCCATGAGAACCGAAGGCAAGACACCAACACGGGATGCGGAACAGACGACGCAGGCCCTGGAGCGAGCAGCCCGCCGGGCGCGGGAACTGGCCGAACGTACCGGCACACCGTGCTACGTGGTACGCGACGGTCGGATCGTGGACGCCACCCGCGAAAAAACCAGCCAAACAAATCCGCATAATGCGCGGTAGCATGGCTCTCCAGAGCCGTGCAGGTAAAGTCGATGACGTGGCACTCCCCACGCCGTGCCGCACGGCTCTGGAGATCCATGCTACCTAAATAGGTTCCCATGATCACGAACATTAACAGCGAGGACCGGCTGGTCCAGCAGACGTTTGCGAACTACCTCCGCGATACGCACGGCTGGGACAGCGTGTTCGCCTGGAATGAGGAAACGTTCGGACCGAGCGGGACGCTGGGCCGCGCGAGCGAACGCGATGCGGTGCTGGTCCGCGATGCACGCGAGGCACTCCAGCGACTCAACCCGATCCTTCCGCCCAGCGCCATCGACGACGCCCTGCGCAAGCTGACCCAGTACGACTCCACCCGGTCACTCATCCAACACAACCGTGATTTCTACGCGATGCTCCGGGATGGCGTCCCGGTGACCTACCGAGACATCCGTAACCAGGTGAAGCGGGGACAGGCCAAGATCATCGACTTCCGCAACCCGGCCAACAACCGCTTCCTCGTGGTCCGCGAACTGAAGATCCAGGGGATGCGGACGCCGCACTACAATCGCCGGGCCGATCTGGTCTGCTTCGTGAACGGCATCCCGCTGGTATTCATCGAGCTCAAGGCCGTCTATGTGAACATCCGGGCCGCCTACGACGGGAACCTGAGCGACTACTTCGACACCATCCCGCACACCTTCCACCACAACGCATTCCTGATCGTCAGCAACGGCGACCGCGCGAAGTACGGATCGATTACCAGCCGCTGGGGCCACTTCGCGGAGTGGAAACGCAACGACGAGCGGGACAAAGGCAGTTTGGAAACGCGCGTCCTGATCGACGGGATGCTGGCCAAGGACCGGCTGCTGGATCTGGTTGAAAACTTCATTCTGTACGACGACAGCAAACCGGGCGGCACCCGCAAGATCGTGGCTCGCAACCATCAGGTCCTCGGCGTCAACCGAGCCGTGGCGTCGGTACGTGAGCAGGAATCCCTGAAGGACCAGTACCCGATCGAGCAGCGAATCCGGACAAGGTCCGTGCGGTTGGAGCGTAAGGGCCGGGACACGCTGCCGGCTGATTCGCCGGAGCCACTGCGCGAAGAGGAATTGCAGGCTGTCCTGTCAGCGCACGAACTGGCACTGCCGTTCGTCTCGGTCGAGCGCGGCAAGGGCGGCATGGAGATCACGGTCTACGAGCGGGCGGATCACCGCCTGGGGCGACTGGGCGTCTTCTGGCACACGCAGGGGAGCGGTAAGTCCTACTCGATGATTATGTTCGCCGAGAAGGTGCGCCGCGTGGTGTCGACCAAGTTCACGTTCGTGGTGATGACCGACCGGGGCGACCTTGACGGCCAGATCTACCGCAGCTTCGTCGGCTGCGGCGTCGCCAACGAGAACACGCCGCGGGCGTCATCGGGCAAGGAGTTGGAGACGCTGTTGAAACGGAACCACCGGTATGTCTTCAGCCTGATCCACAAGTTCAATCGCGAGGTGACGTACGACCACCCGTACAGCCGGCGCGACGACATCATCGTCATGTCCGACGAAGCCCACCGCACCCAGGCTGGCAGGCTGGCGCGGAACATGCGACTGGCTCTGCCGAACGCTGAATTCATCGGGTTCACCGGCACGCCGCTGTTCAAGCACGACGAACTGACTCGCAGAATTTTCGGGGAGTATATCTCTCGTTACGACTTTAAACGCTCGGAGGAAGACGGCGCGACGGTCAAGCTGGTGTACGAGAATCGCGGCGAAAAGCTCGGCGTCGCCCGCCTGGATCTGAATGACCGGATCGCGGAAAAGGTGGCCGAAGCGGATCTGGATACTGACCAGATTGCCTTGCTGGAGAAGTTGCTGGGGAAGGACTACGAGGTCATCACAGCGGACGACCGCCTCGACAAGATCGCCGCCGACTTCGTCGAGCATTGCTCTGCGCGGTGGGAGTCCGGCAAGTCGATGTTCGTGTGTATCGACAAGATCACCTGCGCCCGCATGTACCAGCGGATCATGCCCCGCTGGCAGGCGAAAGCGGCCGAGCTACGAATGGCAGCCGTGGCCTTGAACGCGGAAATCGGAGTCATGGTTACTGGACCGGAACGGGATGCCGCGCAGGAGCGACATGCGCGGCTCTGTAGCCAGGCCGATTGGATGGATCAGACGATCATCGAGATCATCCTCAGCGAAGCCCAAAACGAAGTCCGGGATTTCAAGAAATGGGATTTTGACATCGTCCCCCATCGAGACCGGATGAAGCGCGGTTTCGAGACCCCCGACGGCAAGCGAGTCGATGTCGCGACCGCGTTCAAGAACCCGGACCATCCCTTCCGCGTGGCCGTGGTCTGCGCCATGTGGCTCACGGGGTTCGACGTGGAGTGTCTGTCCGCGTTGTACATCGACAAGCCGATGAAGGCCCATACGTTGATGCAGGCGATCGCCCGCGCGAACCGCGTGTATCCGGGCAAAGCCTGTGGCGTGATCGTCGACTACAACGGGATGTTGAAGAGCTTGCGCGAGGCCCTGGCCCAGTACGCCCTGGGCGAAGACGAGGGAGACGGCGACGGAGAGCCGGCTGCTCCCATCGAGCAGCTTGTCGCAGCGCTGGTCGAGTCCCTGGAGGAGGCGGAGACGCATCTGCGCAACAACGGTTTCGATCCGGCGCGTCTGGACGGCGCCCGCGGCTTCGACCGAATCGAAGCCTTGCGCGACGCGGTCGATGCAATGTACACGTCCGACGAGACGAAGCGGCGTTTCGAGATCATCGCTCGTCAGGTATTCGCACGCTTCAAGGCCCTGGTGACCGAACCAACCGTCTATGCCTACGCCGAACGGCACGACAACATCGAGGCCATCTACAAGAAGCTCCAAGAGCGCCGGGATACGGCGGATGTTACGGAACTGCTAAAGGAATTGCACAAGATCGTGAATGAGGCGATCCGCACCCAGGGGACGGGGGGCGATCAGGCGGTCGGCTTGACGGTGGATCTCAGTCGGATCGATTTCGAGAAGCTGCGCGACGAGTTTGCCAAACGCGTACGACGGAAGAATGCCGCCCTCCAGGACATCCGCGACATCATCGAGCAGAAGCTCGCGAAGATGCTGGCGACAAACCCCCTCCGGATGGACTACTACAAGCGATACCAGGACATTGTCGCCGATTACAACCGCGAGAAGGACCGGGCCACGGTCGAAGAGACCTTCGCCCGTTTGGTCGACCTGGCTGGCAGTCTCGATACGGAACAACGTCGAGCCGCCCAAGAGGGACTCTCAGAAGACGAGCAAGCGTTGTTCGACCTGTTGTACAAGGACACAATCAGCAAGGCCAATCGCGAACGATTGAAACAGGCCAGCCGTCAGCTGCTGTCTTCGCTGCACCAACTTCTCCAGCCGATGGAGCAATGGACCGAGAAGGAGCAGACGCAAGCCGAAGTCCGCATGTTCATTCTCAACCAACTCTGCACCCTTCTGCCGGACCCACCGTATACGCCGGACGATACAGAATCCGTCGCCACCGTGATCTACGATTATGTCTGGCAGCGCAGTGCCAGTGGATATCGATTTGAGCCGGTGGCAGCCGTCTGATCAGCCAGGTCGGCACTCCTTCCCCACTGGGTGTACTACGAGTCAAGCATCTGCCAGCCCTGGGGAGAGCCACTGGTAGTGCCCGTCATCATGCAACAGGGCACGCCGCCCGTCGCCCCGGGTGACCACGTGGTTGATCGCACCAGGGAACTGCCGTTTTGGCGGTCGAGGCCTGACGAACCTTCCAGAACGGAATCAATATCCCGCCCGGCGTACCGCCCTAGAACTGAAGACCAAGTCTGACCCCTGCGAAAGCCTCCCGTTGGCTAGTAGGTTTCGGACAGTCTGCCCTCTTGTCGCCGGGCGTGGCAACTTTGCCGGATGCCGTCGGGACGTGAGTTGCCACCAGGCGGCCGTAAGCCGACGAAATCCGGGAGATCGTGCGGAAAACCGAGTAGGCTGCGGATCGCGCCCGTTGCTCTCGGATCATCCAGTCCGGCGAGCAGATCGAGCAGTTGGAGTAACCCTCGGCGGAATTCAACGAGCACAGGACGGTTCAAGTGACAAAGGTCGACCAAGCGATGTCCTGCGTCGGTCAAAGGTTCGGCGGTCCCCGTGGCGGCAATCCGAAGATGTTCCGCCAAAGAGTCGCCGACTGGATCGAGCGGGAGCGGCAAATCTCGCCGGCTGGAATTGCACGAACAGCATGCGTAGAGCAAGTTGTCGTAGTCGCCCGTCTGCTCCGGATGCGTCGATTGAGGACGCTCATGGTCAACGCTGAACGCGTCCTGCCCCTCCGGATTCCACCGTTCACGGCTCAGACAGTACACACACCGAAAGAGGAACTCATCGCGCAACCACGGCTTGTAGGACACGTAGTCTGCGTAGCCTCGCGGGCCGTGACGCCGGATCAGAGCGGAACGCGGATATTGGAATACCTCGCGCGTGGATTGTCGAAGCGATTCAGTCATCGGACGAACCTGAGATCTGTTGCGCCAACTGCTGGTAGCGATTCAGGTTGTCGAGCATCCGTCGGTCGGCGGGCTCCAGCAGCTTGGCGACCGAATCCTGAAGCTCTCTTAGCTCGTACTCTTCCGTCCCGTCGAGGCCGGTCGAGTACCGCTTCTGAATCAAGTCAAAGCGTCGACGATTAAGCTTGGCCCAACTGCGCAACTCGTCCGGATGTTCGGCCGCGTGCCCAAGGATTGTCAAAGCCCATTGTTCGACGCTGATCTGTTGGGGTTGGGCTTGCATTCGCAGTTGCCCGACCAAGTCGTCGGTGAGCGTAATTGTCATTGACATCGCATGTGCCTCCACCTTCTGTTTCCTTGATTCTAGTGCCAACGATACCTCGCAGGAAGTCGGCAGCGACAACGATTGACCGGCAGCAACACCGCCTCCCGACCAGCGACAGCGAGTTGGAACTGGGGGGACCTCGCAGGGGTCAGACTTGTTGTTCGGTTCTGGTGGTCCCTCGCAACTCGGCCAGCTGGATTTGGCGACGATCGGCGGCAGAGTCCGCTTCCCGCTGCTTTGCTCGGCGCACCAGGTTGGCTGAACGGTCCGGATGCCGCAGTCCAAAACGTCTCGACAATTCGGCCAAGTTCACCCCCGTCCAGTGGCGACAAAAGGCAGGCCGCCCTCTCTCGCCCGGCCGCGGCAGAGCGAAAACCGACGTGCTCCTCCGGGGCCACCGGATGTGCTGTAGCCACGACCTGAAGGGTCGGTTCAAGAGCCACTGCTGGTGCCCGTCGTCAAGAAACAATGCACGCCGCCCGTCGCCCCGGGTGACAAACTGGTAGATCGCACCAGGGAAGTGCAGTCTCGGCGGTCGAGGCCTGACGAACCTTCCGGAACGGAATCCATCTCCCGCCCAGCGTGCCACCCGCAAAACCGAAAAACAAGTCTGACCCCTGCGCCCCCTTTTCCAGCGCTCGCTACCAGAGTTCTGGCACAAAGGTCTGATCGTCGAGCGGCGGGCGCAGGTAGGCACCGGCGGGAGGCCGCGGCGGCAGCGTCTCCGGCGTGGGCGTGAGGTCCTTGTACGGAATCAGGCTCACCAAGTGGCTGATGCAATTCAGCCGCGCGCATTTCTTGACGTCGGCTTTGACCACATACCAAGGCGCCTGTTTGATATCGGTGTGCGCGAACATCACGTCCTTGGCCTTGGAATACTCGACCCACCGCGCACGCGATTCGACATCCATGGGGCTAAGCTTCCAGCTGCGCGTGGGATCCTTCATCCGTTTCTGAAAGCGCTGCTCCTGTTCGTCATCACTGACCGAGAACCAGTACTTGACCAAGATGATCCCGGCTCGGACCAGCATGCGTTCGAACTCCGGGCAGGAACGCAAGAACTCCTGGTACTCGGGGTCCGTGCAGAATCCCATCACGCGTTCGACTCCCGCCCGGTTGTACCAACTGCGATCAAACAGCACCATTTCCCCAGCGGCCGGCAGGTGGGCCACATAGCGTTGGAAGTACCAGCTGGTCTTCTCCCGTTCCGTCGGCCGCCCCAACGCGACAACACGGCAGATACGCGGATTCAGGCACTCGGTAATCCGTTTGATCACGCCCCCCTTTCCAGCGGCGTCACGGCCCTCGAAGAGCACCACGACTTTCAGCCCCTCGTGCTTGATCCATTCCTGCTGCTTGACCAACTCGACTTGCAGCCGGGCCAATTCGTGCTCGTAGGTCGGGTTGTCAATCTTATGCGGCTGGGCCTTGACATCGCCACCTAGCGTACGGGCGTGGTCGTCAGCACCGTGAGCGGTCTCGGCGTCCGGCCTGTGCTCCTTCATGGTGTCCTCGCGTTCTGCTATGCCTGCGGCCCGGGCCAACGCCAGCGTCAGGCGGATACGGGAACGATTCCCCAGTAGCGTACTGGAGCGCGAGGTTGATGTCCAGCCTCTGCAGTCGGTGTTCCACGATGGGCACCGCAGCAGCCGTGTCCACTCGATCGACGAACCTCTCTGGCGTTATGGCTACTTGGCTCGTCCGGTGCGTCCGGTGACCAGCACGCTGCCGTCGCGGAGGGAGATGGACTCCAGGATCATCTCGCGACCTCGATTCTGCTCCGCTTGTGTTGGGATCTGAATCAAAGCGACCGGGTCGGCTTGCTCCTGCGACCAGCGGAGCGGCAGGGCGCGCTGGCGGGCCAGGGTCGTCACCGCGTCCAGCACTTGCTTGAGCGGCAGCGGCACTCGACCGGCGCGCATCTCCCGAATCCGCACAGCCAATTCGTTGGGGTTGTCCGTCAGAAAGACCGCGACGGTCAGTGACAAGACCACCCGCCAATGTTGGTCTTCGTAGCGGCACGCCAGTTGGACATTGTCTGGCGAGATTTTCACGCGAGGGTCACGGACGCCTCGCGGCAGCATTTGCGTGAACTTCCGCTCCAGGTCCGCCGCCAGCCACGCATTCAGCTGTTGCTCGGTGAACTCCGCCTCCCAAGAACCCTCGCGGCGGGCGTGGTTGTGCAGTTCCAACACCTGCCGCTCCAACTGGTCGCTGGTCTGCCGCAGGAACTGCGGCGTGAACTGCTCCGCCGCCGCCTGCTGGTAAAAGTCCGGCACGTGCTGCGTGGCGCGGTAGAGCAGCCACAGGCCGAGCGCCCCGGCGACCAGGATCACGATCGCGGCCCACAAGAGTCTTCGGAATACTGGTCGCACGGTCGGTCTCGTCTGGCGATGCAGTGTCTGTCCGTTTCTTCCCAGGAGTCCCGCCCTGTTCCGGGAACGCAAAGCCGGGAGGGCGAGGCTCCTGCCGAGCCGTGGGCAACCCCGCGGCGCAGGCTACCGCATTCTAGCAGCACGAATTCTCACCGACACCCCACAGTACCGTTTGTCAAGTGGTGCGTGCAGCGGTTCTCGACAACGTCCACGATTTCTTTTCTTGTGGGGCGGCAAAGGTGATCCGTTTGGCTATAATTGTCGGTGTCGAGTGATCGAGGAACGAGGTCTTTCCAAATCTCGGAAAGAAGTACTTATGGCCAGACGCAAGAACCACAACATCGATGGCCTGCTCCGGCAGTGGGAGTATGACCCGGAGACGGTCAACGTGCGCATGGAAAAAGGTGACGACGGTCGCGCCGTGATCCAAATGCGGGTCGACATGGGACTTCTGCAGTTGGAAACCTCGAACCGGCCGGATGGCGCCCGGCCATTTGGTTTCGAAACGTACTACGACTACCTGGTGAGCGAGGCGATTCACGACGACGACTTCGTGGTGAGCGACGCGCAGTGCGCCGAAGTGGATCGCGAATTCGTCCAGTTCTACCATCGCCGTATCTGTTGGCTGACCGTGCGCGAGTTTCACCAAGCGGTCAGCGATGCCGACCACACGCTAGCACTGATGGACTTCTGCGCCCGCCATTCACCGGACGAGCAGTGGACCTTCTCCCATGAGCAATATCGCCCGTTCGTGATGTTTCATCGCACGCAGGCGGCGGCTCTCGCCGAACTGGAGGAGGACTCACCCGAAGCAGCGATCCATGAAATCAATCTGGGACTCGATCAATTGCGCGGGTTGTTTGCGAAACACGAGGCGGAGGAACTTTTCGATGACGACGACTTGGTCGTACGTCTGACGGAGCTGCGTGAATCGCTCCGCGACCACTATTCCGTCGGCCGCACGCTCCATGAACAGCTGCAGGATGCGGTCGCCAAGGAACAGTACGAATTGGCCGCCAAGCTCCGCGACGAACTGGTCCAGCGCGAGATGCAGTTTCGGCGGTGACGTGGTCACGCCTGGAACGACGCCCGAGTCCGGCGGACCAAATCTCGCTTGAGTTGGCCCAACAGCGTCACAATGGTCTTCCCCGCAAAGCCGCGTCAGAGTCTGAGGCTGTGTGATGCGCGCATCCCGTAGGTCAGGCTTTCCAGGCTGACGTCAGCCTGGAAAGCCTGACCTACGGGGTTGCGACCGCAGAGCCGCGTCAGGTCTTCTTCTTGGCGGACTTGGCATCCTTCTTGGCCACCGTGGATTTGGTTCCCGCGGTTTTCTTGGACGCTGCGTCGCCGCCAAACGCGGCGGAAAATCTATTCGCGTACTGCCTCGACGAACGACTGCGGATAATCGGACCACTCATCGCTACGACTCCTTAAACTGGCTCAGACTTGCCGGACAGCCGTGAGCGTTCCCGACGGTGGGCAATCAGCCCGGCGACATAACCGCCCTTGAAACCGGCATCAATGTTCACGACGGTGACGTTGGCTGCACAACTATTCAACATTCCCAGCAAGGCGGCCAGGCCGCCAAAACTGGCTCCATAACCGACGCTGGTCGGCACTGCGACGACGGGACAGTCCACATGGCCGCCGACCACGCTGGGCAGGGCACCTTCCATACCGGCGACGACGATGACCGCGTCGACATCACGCAACTTGTCCAGGTGGGCCAACAACCGATGCGGTCCGGCCACCCCCACGTCGTGGATCATCGTCACGGCAACACCCATCCAATCCAACGTTTCCCGCGCTTCTTCAGCCACGGCCAGATCGCTGGCCCCGGCTGTCACCAGCGCGACGCGTCCTGCGGCCGGGCTGGCGGCCCCCTGCGTCCCATCCGCACAGGCGATGCGGAACGTGCGGGCGTTTTCGTTGTACCGCCCCGCCGGAAACTCAGCCTGCAACGGCACGGCCTTTTCCGGGCTGATCCGAGTGGCCAGAACGGCGATGTGGGACTCGAGCAGCCTCCGGAAGATTCGCTTGAGCATGTCGACGCCCTTGCCTTCCCCGAAGACAACTTCGGGAAAACCGCAACGTCGGCCGCGGTCCAGGTCCAGGGTGACCTCACCCAATTCGGCGGCCGCAGGACGAGCCACCTGCTGCACGAAGTCCACCAGCGCGACTTCGCCGCCCAGGAACCGCTTCGCCAACTGTTCCACTTCGTGTGCTTGCATGGGTTACACCCAGTCCAAACCTGTGACGCGCGGGACGCGTTCCTTGTAATCGCCGAGCAGACCACCGATGACATCCCATTGATCTTGCCGCCGTACTTCGATGTCCCCGAATTCATTGACCCGCACAATCGTCTCCGGCTCGACCCGCACGACGTGCAGATCCGCGGCGTGCAATTCGCCGGCATTGATCACCTGGGCCAGGGTGCCGCCTGTCATTTCAACGAATCTCATGGTCCACCTTTGTCCTTGCGGAACCGCCGGAGAATAACTTCTTCCTTTGCATTGCTACCCCTTACCCCACCCCTCTCCCCGGAGTACCCGGGCGAGGAAGCTATTTATCGGATGCCCTGCCGTCCTGTGCCAGTCGTGCACGGACCGCCTCGCACAACGCCAACAGCTCCGCGACGTCCAATTCTTCCGCGCGACACATGGGGTCGAGCCTCTGCTGGCCGAGCACCGCATCGACGTCCGCCTTCTCCAGACGGTCCTTGAACGCGCTCACCAGTTCACTGCGCAAGAACTTGCGGCGGTGAAAGAACATGGCCCGCACAAAGGTGTGGAAGAAGGCCAGATCGGGAATGCGATTGCGCCGGTCGGGTTGGGGCACAATCTGGATGATCGCTGACTCGACCTTCGGCCTGGGCCAAAACACGCTGGGCGGCATGATCCGGACGATGGTGGTGTCGCACTGGCTTTGCACCCACACGCTCAGGGCGCTGTAATCCTTGCAGCGGGGCCGTGCCGTGATCCGCTCGGCCAGTTCCTTCTGGATGGTCACCGTCATGGACACCGGCAGGAACTCGGTGGACAGCAGGTTAGACACGATGGGCGTGGCGATGTGGAACGGCAGGTTCGCCACGAGCTTCAATCGCCGCCGTCCGTCGGCCTGCAATTGCTCCCGCACCGCCGCGATGAGTCGTGGGTCGAGGCAGTTCTTGTTCTTGAGGGCATCCTGTTGCAGCAGCGTGACGTTGGTGTGAGCCAGCAGCTGGTCGCTCGCCAACTGGAACAGGTTTCGATCGACTTCGACCGTCACGACCGCCGCCGCTTTTTCGGCGATCAGCGCCGTCAGCGAACCGGTACCCGTCCCGATTTCGAGGACCACGTCCGTCGGGCCGATATCTGCGGCGTCCACCAGCAACTGCACCAGGTTCAGGTCCACCAGGAAGTTCTGCCCGTACTTATTGACGGGCCGAATCCCAGCTTCCCGAAACCGCTGGATCAAGAACGAAACCGTTTGACGCGGAGAATTCATGCTATTTCTCGACCACCCAAATATTCCGGTACACGACCGGATTCCCGTGGCCCTGCAGATACAACGCATCCGGACCGGGGCCTTCGGCATGCCGTCCTGGCGTGCCTTTGGGCAGTTCCAGATTGTCGTGAATCAGCACGCCGTTGTGCTTGACCGTGACCCGCGCGGGGCTGACCTTATTGCCCTGCTGGTCATAGCGGGCCGCCGTGAATTCGCAGTCATAGGTCTGCCAAGTGAGCGGCGGGAAGCACATATTCACCAGCGGCTTGCCGATGGTATAGATGCCGCCGCACTCGTTGTTCTCGCCCTCCAAGCCGAAGGAATCGAGCACCTGGACTTCGTAGCGGCTTTGCAGGTACACACCGCTGTTGCCCCGGCCCTGCCCGCGTGCGAAAGGGCAGAACGGAGTGCGAAATTCGATGTGCAGCACATGCTCGCCGAATTTCTTTTTGCTCGAACAATCGGCCGCCAGCAGTTGTCCCTCCGTCAACTTCCCCTTGTCGAACTCATCCGCCTGGCTGCCATCGAAGAGCACGACCGCGCCGGGCGGCGGCTTCGCACCGGAGGTGGAACTCTGACGCTGAACCTGCTTCAGCGTGCCGATCGACTGCCCTTCCCGAAGCACCGTCAATGCACCGTTCTTAATCGTGGCGGTCCAGTCATCCGACTTGAAGTTAGTTACGCCGTCGGCGGTCTGCCCACTCGCTCGGATACGCTCGTCACCGCGTTTCCATCCCTCCCCAGGCAGTCCACCGTGGTAGCCGACCAGATCAAACTTTCCGTCCCCCAACGCCACCACCTGGGCGCCCCAGGTCTGTGGGCCAGCGTCTTGCACGGTGCCCAGATACTCGCCCTGGACCGCATAGTCGGGGCCGGCTTGGGCCGGGTCGGTGAAGGTCGGCTGCTGGTCTGCCGCCGCCAGGAGCAGGGGCGCGAACGCGATCAGCAACGCGGGGACGAAACCGAAATACAGCGACTTCCACATAGTGCTTCTCCATAGACTGTCAACGAGGATCGCAGACGAATGCGTGTTATGGTACGGGAGCCGCGGTCCGAACGCAAGTTGCGTCGTTCAACCCATGTCGTCTAGCCCGGAGCCGGATACCCACTTGCGGGCGGCGACAGCGTCGCATGTTTTCCCACCGCCGTCGTTGTTGGATCCGGCGAAAAGTGGCTAAGACCTTTTGCACGGAAAAAACCTCCCAGGGTGCTGCAAGGGATAGGCGAAAACCGCCTTCATCATATCTCCCAGGATTGTACCTCTATTCTGCTTCGGTCTCCATCCGTGCTTTGGCTCTGCCATCCGCGCGAGAAACAAAACCTGTACGGCACAAACATCGCGTCACGACGACGGTTCTAGGCGGCTACGCGCCTGGTTGCCAGGGACTTGACGGCTTCAGTATCCATGAATTCAGAGATCAAGCCATGCGTGCAACTGATGTAGAAGCCGTTGAACCACCGGGGCAGGCCCGTGAATCGTGGATGCTCAGGACCGGCCGAAGAACAACTTCGGCATTTGCTGTTCGGCCCCTCACCCCAACCCTCTCCCCGGAGTACCGGGGCGAGGGAGTTGTTTTTCGGCCGTGACTCACGTTCGAGGCAAATCGTCGACTAAGCCTCGTCGAAACGGCCCACGAACGCTAGAATCCTCGCATGCACCCAACTGACATAGACGACCGGCCGCCCACTTCCCCCGACCGCGACACCACCGCTGCCGTTCGAACGCGGCCGGAGCTGCTGGCGCCTGCGCGCGACATGGACTGCATTCGGGCCGCCGTCGAGAACGGGGCCGACGCGGTCTACTTCGGGCTGCAGGCGGGGTTCAACGCGCGCGATCGGGCGATCAACTTCACGCTGCAGGAACTACCCGAACTCATGGCCTTCCTGCATCGGCGGGGCCTACGCGGCTATGTGACCGTCAACACCCTGGCGTTTCCCAGCGAATTGCCCACGGTCGAAGAATTGCTCCGCACCATCGTCCAGGCCGGGGTGGATGCCGTGCTGGTCCAGGATCTGGGCATACTCCACCTGGTGCGTGCGGTCTGTCCGGACCTGCAGATCCACGCCTCGACGCAGATGACCCTGACCAGCGCCGAGGGCATCCGGATGGCCGAACAACTGGGCGTCGGACGCATCGTGCTGGCCCGTGAATTGTCCGTCGACGAAATCCGCCTGATCCGTCGCCAGACCGACGTGCCGCTGGAGGTCTTCGTGCACGGCGCGTTGTGCGTGGCCTATTCGGGACAATGTTTGACCAGCGAATCCCTGGGCGGGCGAAGTGCCAATCGCGGCGTCTGTGCCCAGGCCTGCCGGCTGCCCTATGAGTTGATCTGCGACGGCCGGCAGGTCGATCTCGACCAGGCGAAGTACCTTTTGAGTCCGCAGGATCTGGCGGCGTACGCTCTGATTCCGGAACTGTTGGATGCGGGCGTCAGCGCGCTGAAGATCGAAGGACGGTTGAAGACGCCCGAGTACGTGGCCAACATCACGCGGCACTATCGCGAGGCGATCGATACCGCGTTGGCTGGCCGGCCTGTGCAATTCACGCTGCAACAGATTGAAGAAATGGAGCTGTCCTTTTCCCGCGGTTTCTCGCCCGGCTGGCTGCATGGCTGCGACCACAAAATGCTCGTGCCCGGCCTGAGCTCCGCCAAACGCGGCGTGCTACTGGGGAAAGTCACCCGCGTCCTGGGGCAGCGGGTTGAGGTGCGTCTGGAACGGGCCATCAAGCCGGGCGATGGTGTCTCGTTCGCAGGCGACCGGACCAAGGACGAGGAACAGGGCGGGCGCGTGTACGAGGTGTTTCAACACCGACAACGGATCACGGTGCCGGTGGACCGCGGTTTCGCGGAGTTGGCGTTTGCCCACGAGTCGATCGACTTCGACCGGCTGTGGATCGGCCAGCAGGTGTGGAAGTCGGACGATCCCGCGCTGACCCGCCGTCTGCGGAAATCGTTCTCGGGCCCGGATCCCCAGCACCGCGTGCCGCTGACACTGCGGGTCCACGCTGCGGTGGGCGAGCCGCTACGCATCACGGGTCGGGCCGACTCCGGCGCAACTTGCGACGTGCAGTCCGCAGAGCCCCTGCAGGCGGCGCGGCAGCATCCGGCGACGCCGGAGTTGTTGGAAACGCAGTTTGGCCGTCTCGGCGGCACCGCCTACACGCTGGCTCGCGTCGAGGCCGACATCATCGGCGCGCCGATGATCCCCTTGAGCGTCTTGGGCCTGCTGCGTCGTCAACTGGTGGAGCAATTGGATGCGTCGGCCACCACCGCTCCGGTGCGTCACGTCGCTCCGGCCGGCGCGCTGGATGAGTTGCGCAGGTGCCTGGGGGTAGTGGCCCCGCTGGTCCGGGCGAGCACGGAACTGCTTGGAAATAGCGGCGGCATTGGCTTGGCTGCCCCTCACCCCGACCCTCTCCCCGTAGTACCGGGGCGAGGGAGTGGGGGTTCGGCCGTGCCCAACGACTCTGGCCCAGTGCCGGCCGAGCCGCACTTGCATGTGCGCTGCCGTTCGCTGCCGCAACTGGAAGCCGTCCTCGGCTGCCAAGTGTCCAGCCTGATGGTCGATTTCCAGGACATTCGCGAATACGGGCAGGCGGTTCAGCGTCACCGCCAGCTACGACTTGAACCGCGAACAGATCCTGGACCTGGTCGCTGCCACGCCGCCGCGCTGGCTGGAGGTGGTGATCCACCAGCACATGCCGTTGTTTCACATGGAGCACTGCGTGTTCTGTGCGGTGCTGTCGCCCGGGACCAACAAGACCAATTGCGGCCGGCCGTGCGATCAGCACCAAGTGGAATTGCGAGACCGCCTCGGGATGGACCATCCGCTCACGGCGGACGTCGGTTGCCGCAACACCTTGTTCAACGCGGTGCCCCAAAGCGCGGCCGAAGCCGTACCGGCGTTGTTGGCCGCCGGCGTCCGCGATTTTCGTATCGAGCTGCTGAACGAAGGTGCCGACGAGATCCCGCAGATCCTGCAATCGTACTGTGACTTGCTGGCCGACCGCATCACTGGCAAGGAAGTCTGGCGGCGTTTGCGCGCCGCCAATCGCGTCGGCGTGACGCGCGGCACGCTGGAAGAACGACGCGATCCGCTGGCGATTCTGTGAGCTGCTTGAGCTAGGCTCCGCCGCGCCAGTCTCCTTTGGCGTGCGGCGACTTGTCGCTGCCTTTCTACCTCGCGCGACGGGAGCGAATTCCGTCGGCGACTGACACCCGAACACGAAAAAATACGCCCGGTGGCGACCTTCGGCCTCTCTGCCGTCTCAACCACGAGCATCAAATCAACAGGCCGCAAGGCGGCAGGGGGCGAATTAACCGTCTCGACCCGTGCGCCGCGGCGGCTCGACCAGAATCGTACCGATCACCGTCAAGCCAATCCCCAGGAGGCCAGCCAGCGTCAGCGGTTCCAGAAAGAACAGCAGTCCGGTCACCGCCGCCAGGGAGGCCTGCGATGTGTTGAGTACATTGGCGCGCACCACCGAGGTGTACTGGAACCCTTTGGTAATCGCGAGAAAGGCTGCAAAGTTCAGTAGCCCAGCCAGCAGCATCAGCCCCAGCAACCGTGGTGGCGTGGCCCACAGTCCTTCGCATCCCAGCCGCCACCAGCTCAGCGGCCCCAAACTCACCAGGCCCATGCCCGTGATCACAAAGATGATCGTAGTCGGTGGAATGGCGCCCGTCACGCTCTTACGGATGGTCACCGCCAGGACCGCGAAGGTCACGCCGGCCAGGCAGGCCGCGCCCGCGGCCAGGGCGACTTGACGAACATCTGCCGTCTGCGGACTCGAACCTCCCACCCCCACATGCAACAGCACGATCGCCACGACCAAGATCCCGATGGCAGCCATCGCCCGCCGCGTCACGGCTTCGCGCAAGACAATCCAGCCCAACACCGCGCTGACGGTCAGATTGACCGCAATCACCGCCGGAATAGTGACGCTCAGGCCGATCACTTCCAACGCCCACAGCAGACCCAGATTGCCGACCAGTTGCACCGCCAACCCGACCGCGACCAAGACAACCAGCGGCCCGGTCGTCGGCCAGACGCGGCGTCCGAGGAGCATTTGATAGATCAACCATGGACCGACCGCTGCCACTGTCACAGATTCTTTGACGCAGATCACCCAGGGCTGGTACATCTGTCCGGCCAGAGCGCGGAGACAAATATTAGCCCCCGTGTAGAGGATCGCCGCCGTCAAGCAGCAAGCGGTACCGACGACGACCGGGGTCAGACGCGACGAGCGAGGCGGCGATGGCGGAAGAAGAATATTCACGCGGCCATTGTAAGTCACATCGCGAGTCCCGGCCAGCAGACCCGACAGAGCCGCCAAGTTGCCATTATTGCGGCGAGCGAGAGACTCCGCTAGATTTCAGCCGGTCTTTCCTAACGTAGCCATAGGCCGCAACCAGACAACTTCCGACTCTAGTACTTTGTCAAAGGTTGAGTTTAGGGTTGCGAGCGGCAAGGCGCTAGCCGCCGGTTTCGAGCCACCGGCGGCTAGCGCCTTGCCGCTTAGGACTGGCGCATCAATAAGTGTCGGGTTTTCAAAGTAGTCATCACGCTCCGCGTGATGACATGTCGTCACGGCGGAGCGTGACGACTACTATACTTGCGACAGCTATTGATTCGCCGGTCCTCACTGAGCGCGACCCTAATTCTTAGCCTTGACAAAGCACTCGGCCGCGTTCGCCCCTGCGGCGGGCCGGCGACGCACGGCAAAGGATTTCCTGATGCAAGACATCGTGTTGACGGTGATCATGGGTCTGGTCGAAGGCCTGACCGAGTTTCTGCCCATCTCGTCGACTGGGCATCTGATCCTGACCGATCACTGGCTTGGGCTGCAGAACCGAATCGACCCGGAGGTGGTGAAGGCTTTCGAGGTTTTCATCCAGATGGGTGCGGTCCTGGCTGTCGTGATCGTCTATCCTCACCGGTTCGTCAGCCTGCTGCGGTTTCGCGAGAATCGCGGCTTCTCCGGTCTGCGCGGGATCGGGCTGTTGGCGCTGACGACACTTCCTGCGGCCGTGATCGGCTTGACCTTTCGCCACTTCATCAAGGAACGCTTGTTCAACCCCACCGCGGTGGCCGCGAGTCTGCTTGTCGGTGGGGTCTGGATCCTGGTGGTGGAATTCCTGCGGCCCGAGCCGAAGCGGGATGGCCTGGACTCGCTCACCTGGAAAGACGCTCTGAACGTGGGCCTGTTCCAATGCCTGGCGTTATGGCCGGGTATGTCACGTTCCGCGTCGACGATTCTGGGCGGCATGATCGTTGGCGTGGAACGGCGCACGGCCACCGAGTATTCCTTCTTTGCCGCAGTCGCCGTGCTGCCAGCGGCCGGACTGTACGAGATCTACAAAACCCTTCCGCACCTGCACGCTGCGCACATCCCCTTCTTTGCCATCGGCACTTTGGTCTCGTTCATCTCCGGTTGGGCCGCGGTCAAGTTCCTGATCCGGTTCGTCAGCCGCCACACGCTCAACGTCTTCGGCTGGTATCGCCTGGTGCTGGCCGCGCTGGTGCTCTGGTGGCTGCGGTGAGGAGCTCCCGCCACTGCAGTGAACATCTTGGAAACCCTCGTTCCCAGGCTCTGCCTGGGAACGCACTGCATTGCCGGTTCCGCCGGCCTGCTTGCGAGGCGGAGCCTCGCGGCCAGTGGGTTACGAGGCAGAGCCTCGTAACCAGAGCAACAGTGAGGAGCTGTGCTCAATCCTTCTTCAGCCGAACCTTGTAGTTGCCCCGCGTCTCGTCGTGCTCCAGTTCCAGCAGGCCCATCGTCTCGGCCTCTTCCAACAGGTCGGAGAAATTGCGGTAGCCGTAGTAGGCCTCGTTGAAGTCGGGATGCACGCGGCGAATCGCCTGCTTGAGCATCGAGCCCCACAACGGATCGTAATCGACTTCCAGACCGCGCACGATCTTCACCAGCCGGTCGAGAGCCTCCTGCTTTTTGCCCAGCTCCTTCCTACCCGGCTTGGCGGCCACCCGCGATTTCTTGGCCTCCCGAATCAGATCGTCGTAGTAGATGAACTCGTCGCAAGCGGCGATCAACAGATTCGAGGTGGAACTCTTCACCCCGCAGCCGATCACCCGCTTGTCGTTCTCCTTCAGCTTCGAAGCCAGCGGCGAGAAGTCGCTGTCGCCGGAAATCAGAGCGAAAATGTCGATGTGCTGCTTGGCATAGCACAAGTCCAGCGCGTCGACCACCATGTGGATGTCCGCACTGTTCTTGCCACTGGCCTTGCTCTGCGGGATGTCGATCAACTGGATGCCGTGGGCGTGGAACTCGCGGACAGCGTCGCGATAGTTGCTCCAGTCGCAGTAGGCGCGCCGGTAGACGATCCGCCCCTTTTCCAGCAGACGCTTGAGCACCAATTGGATTTGGAAGGCTTCCGACTTCATGTCGCGGACGCCAATGGCCAGGTTTTCGAAATCGACAAAGACAGCGATCAGGGGTTCGTCGGACATACGGATCCTCGACGGGAAACTGAGATGATGGTGGTAAAGGAATGGACATAGGACGGTTTTTCAACCCGTCCGGAACTGGGCCGCGCAAAATTGGGGAGTCAGGCGTCAAACGGATGGTCCTGTTTTCGTTCCGCCCCCATCCGGGCTTGCCCCGGTGGAGCGAGGTTTCTGGACTA
>JAPLNJ010001201.1 GCA_026692885.1 Planctomycetota bacterium
TACGATTTTTTCACAGCCTCTCCGTGTGCGGAAATCGGCACACGGAGTGTGCCGTCTACCATTCTTGCGATACTTATTGATGCGCCGATCCTAAGCTGCGTCACCGCAAACCCCAGGAAACCAGGCTTGTGATTGATCAAACCAGCGCGCGTTGGACGGTGGCCGAAGCCGGCGAGTTGTACGAACTGCCGCGCTGGGGCAACGGTTACTTCTCGATCGGCGACAACGGCAATTTGCGCGTCCACCCGGACCGCAAATTGGCGCGGTGGATCGACCTGAAGACCCTGGTCGATCAATTGCAGTTGCGCGGTTTGGAACTGCCCCTCCTGATCCGTTTCAACGGGATTCTGAAAGACCGCCTGCAGCAGATTCACGACGTTTTTGCGAGCGCCATGCTCCAACACGAGTACAAGGGCCGCTACGTCTTCGTCTACCCGATCAAGGTCAACCAGCAGCGGCAGGTGGTGGAAGAGATCGTAAACTGCGGCCGCCGGTACGGCTTCGGCTTGGAGGCCGGCAGCAAACCCGAATTGCTGGCGGTCGTAGCCATGACCGAACCGGACATGCCGATCATCTGCAACGGCTTTAAGGACGCCGAGTTTGTCGAGATGGCGATGCTGGCCCAGAAGATCGGCCGGCACGTGATTCCGGTGATCGAGAAGTTCACCGAACTGGAACTGATCCTGAAGTACGCTCAGAAGGTCGGTGTACGCCCACAGATTGGGATCCGGGTGAAACTCGCGCAGCGCGGGGCCGGGCGATGGCAGTTGTCCGGTGGGTACCGCTCCAAGTTCGGACTGACCGTCGGCGAACTGTTGCAGGCGTTGGAACTGCTGCGGCAAAACGACATGCTCGACTGTTTCAAGCTTCTGCATTTTCACCTGGGCAGCCAGATCACGAACATCCGCCAAATCAAGGCGGCGATCAACGAGGCAGTGCGCATCTATGTCGACTTGGCCCGCCGCGGCACGGGCCTGGAATATCTGGACATCGGCGGTGGCTTGGGCGTCGACTACGACGGCTCGCAGACCAACTTCGAATCGAGCATGAACTACAGCCTGGAAGAGTACGCCAACGACGTCGTGTACCAGATCCAGACCGTCTGCGATGAGTTTGGCGTGCCGCATCCGAACATCATCTCGGAAAGCGGTCGGGCCGTGGTCGCGTATCACAGTGCGCTGGTCTTCGGGGTGTTGGGCGTGGCAGAGCAGGGGCTGCGTCAGGAACCGCCGAAGGAATTGCCGGAAGAGGCCGAGCAGCCGCTGCACGATCTATTGGCGACCTACCAGGAGCTGACGTTTCGCAACGTCCTGGAGAGCTATCACGATGCCACGCAAGCGCTGGAGACGGGCATGAGTCTGTTCAGCACCGGCTATCTGCCCCTGGAACAGCGGTGCTTGGCCGAGAATCTGTTCTTTGCCATCTGTCATCGCATCCAGAAGATGCTGGAACAAATGGAGTACGTGCCCGAGGACCTGGAAGGCTTGGATGCGATGCTGTCCGATACGTACTTCTGTAACTTTTCGCTGTTCCAGTCGCTGCCCGACAGTTGGGCCATCAAGCAGCTGTTCCCGATCATGCCCATTCACCGTCTGAACGAGCGTCCGACACGCGACGCGGTGCTGAGCGACATCACCTGCGACTCGGACGGCAAGATCGACCGCTTCATTGACCGCCGGGACGTGCGGCGTACCTTGCGGGTCCACACCTACGACGGGCCGCAGTACCTGCTGGGCGCCTTCCTGCTGGGTGCGTACCAGGAAATCCTGGGCGATCTGCACAATCTGTTCGGCGACACCAACGCGGTCCACGTCAATCTGACCGACGACGGCGAGATCCAGTTGGAGACGATCATCAAAGGCGACACGGTCAGCGAAGTGCTGGAATACGTGCAGTACAAAGATCGGGATCTGATCAGTCGCCTGCAGGCAACCGTCGAGTTGGCCGTGCGCCAGGGCCGGATTGACCATCAGCAGGCCGGGCGTTTCGTGCGGGTCTATGAGGACGGCCTGCGCGGCTACACGTATCTGGAAGAACCTGAGGAATAGGCCGCCGACCGATGCGCAAAAAAAACCTCGCCGGTGAAAACACCGGCGAGGCCCTTGTTATGTCCGCGGCCGCTAGAAGCGGCAGCAGCGGGCTCCACTAACGGGCCGCAATCTTCATGTCGTCCAACTGGAAATGCAGCAACTTGGATTCGCCGCCCGTCAGGCGGATGGTCTTCTCCTGCGTGACCGTTCGGCCCTTGCGGACAGCCGTCACCAGCACGCGATAGTCTTCCCACTTCTCGCCCTGGGCCAGCCCCGTCGTCGTGTAACGGCGAGTGGCACCGGTGGCCCCCGTGAGATTGCCGGCCAGCACCACTTTGGCATCCTCCGGCACCTGCAGCGTCAGGGTCGTCCGTACAGCCTCAGCAACTTGGTCCATCTGGGCGGGACGGACACGGTCAAACTGGAACGCGACCTGGGCGGTTTGGCCGGCGCGGATCTGAACCACCTGCGTATCCTTCAGGGCCTGACCGCCTCGGTTCACGATCGCCTGGACCTCATAAGTATAGCGCTGCCCCGACTGCAAGCCGCGCGAAATATACTGCCGGTGCGTCCCAGGCGTCTTGGTCAACTGGCCGTTCATGTAGACCTTGGCATCCTCAGGAACGACGACGGTCAGGATCGTGCCGTTGTGAGGGGCACGGGTCGATTTCTCTCCAGCAGACGCCGGCGGTGCGGATACCTGGTCTTTCGCCGGAGACGCGTCGCCCGGCAGAGGCGGCATCGGTGGCTCGTCCACAGGAGGCATCAGACCCGGTTGCGGAGAAGCGGGGGCGTCTTGCTCACGCAGGATTGAATCGGGAGCTCTGGAAGGCGCCGGCACAGGCACCGGTGCGGCCTGTTCCGGCACGACAGGTGCGGCACTCTCTACGGACAACACTTGGCCACCACCGCAGCAGCCAGCGTGTCCGCCGGAGTAGTAACCTGAGTTGCCGGCGTAGTCCGGGACTCCGAAGTAGAGCGGAGCGCTGGGAACCCAGAAAGGACCGCCGCAGAAACCGGCTGCCGCTGGACTGATGTACCCTGTGTATCCGTAGCCGCCGTAGTAGCCTCGGGCATAACCCCAGCCGCAACTGGCGCACGGTTCACAGCACGAACTGTAGGCGTACACCGGACGATAGACGGCCACATACGAAGGGCAGCAACCGGACCACCGGGCGTGATGTCCCCAACCGGCCTGGGACGGCGTGGCCGATAGCGACAGGAACGCGGCCGCAAGCACGGCCAACAAGGCGAACTCTTTCAGTCTGGCTCGTAACATCATTGGGTTCCTCCATTCGACGGGATGCAGTACAAAGGTTATAGGGTGACTCGGATCCTAACGAATGAGCATAACATGCCATGAAATCAAATCAAGCAGTCTACGGGAAATATTACAGCTACGCAGCTTGGGTCGAATGCCTGCTGTGTACGGCTGTCAAACGGCACCCGGCATCGACTACAATCGGGACCGCCACAGAGGCAGTCGTGGTTTTGCGAGATCTGGTACACCAGTCCAAAGGAGCAACGAAATGCGACACGGGATTCTGTTGACCGTGGCGATCATGGTCTTGGCCGGTTTGGTCGCGGTCTTCCCAGGTCGACTGCGGGCACAGGAGGTGACCAGCACGGTTGGTGTTGTCAGCCATGTGAAGGTGCTGTCCGACAAGGTCCGCGATGTGTCCAGCCTGGAAGCGTGGAAGCGATCGTTCATTCGGGACGACATGACCGACGAGCAGAAGGCCATCGCCGTGTGGAAATCGACCGTCATGCACCGCTACCAGGACGCTCCGCCGATCGAGTTCCGCCACGAGGGTTGCGTCCACGATCCGATCAAGACCTTCAACGTCTACGGCTACGGCATGTGCTGCTGCGCCTCGTCGAACATCGAGGCCCTGGCTCGGTACGTCGGCCTGGAAGCGCGCGGCTGGGGGATCAATTTGCACAGCGTGCCGGAGGTGTTTTATGACCACGCCTGGCACATGTTCGACGCCTCGCTGGTGAACTACTTTCCCCAGCCGGACGGCAAGATCGCCAGCGTCGAAGAGATCGTAGCGGCGGTGAAGGGCTGGCTGGCGAAGCATCCGGAGTCCAAGAGCGCGGAGCAGTTGACGCAATTCCACCGAGACAACGGTTGGCTGGGCTGGAAGCGTGGCCCGGAATTGCTGAGTAACAGCCCGTTTTACGATTGGGGCGGCTGGTGGCCGGCCAAGACGCACGGCTGGTATTCCACGATGCAGGAATTCAACGGCGCAAACCATACGCCGTTCGCCTACGAATATGGCTATTCACAAGGTTACGAGGTCAATATCCAACTGCGTCCCGGCGAGCGGCTCAGGCGTAACTGGTTCAACTCGGGCTCGCAGGTCAACGGGATCTTGAAGGACGGCGATGCGCCTGGCTGTGTCAACCAGAAGATCGGTGAAGGCTCGATGGCCTACTTGACGCAGTATGGCGACTTGACCTCCGGGCGGGTTGGCAGCGGGACGCTCGAATACGACGTGCCCTTGGCCGACGGCACGTTCCGTGGCGGTGCGTGGAAGGCGGAGAATCTCGCCAGCCGATCGGCAGACAACGCGGGGCCGGCCGTCCACCTGCAAGACGCGTCGCAACCCGGCGTGCTGGAGATTCGCATGCCGTGCAGCTACGTGTACCTGGGGGGCGAAGTGGCCCTCGACGCGGTCGTCGGCGCGGGCGGCAAGATCCGGCTGTTCCTGTCGGATACCAACGGCTTGAAGTGGCAGGAAGTCGCGTCGCTAGACAAGTCCGGGCCGCAGAAAATCGACCTACAGAAGTTCGTCCTGCGGCGTTACGACTATCTTCTGCGATTGGTTCTCAGCGGCCAGGGCACGGGCTTGCAGAGTCTCAAGCTTGCGAACGTCATCCAGTGCTCGCAACGCGCTCTGCCCACGCTGGTCCAGGGCGAGAACTCGCTCACCTTCACGGCCGGTCCCCAGGAGGGCACGATCTCCATCGATGCCACGTCCTACAACAACACCCAAGGCAAGAACGTTTCGCTGGCCGATTTTCATCCCACGCTGAACCACGTCAATCCGCAGTTTTGGCGTGTGGAAGGCGATCCGGCCGAGGTGACGCTGCCGATTGCCACGCCGGGAGAGCTGACGCGTCTGCGGTTCGGCGGCTTCTTCCGCGCTCGCGACAAGCAGGACCAGTGGGACGCGCAGGTGTCGTTCGACGGTGGCCAGACCTTCCAGACCGTGGACACTTACGTGGGTCCCGCTCAGGGCAAGTGCCAGTACACGACCGTGGCCGACATCCCTGCCGGCACGCGGGCAGCTCAGATTCGCTGGTCCGGCAAGCAGCGCAACACGACCTGCCTGTTTTCGGTCCGGATCGACGCCGACTACAAGCAGCCCCACGGCGGCTTCCGGCCGGTGAAGATCACGTATCTCTGGGAAGAAGGCGGACTGGAGAAGCAGGACATCCACGTCGCCAACTCGCCGCAGGAGACCTACCAGATCGTCTGTCAAGCCAAGCCCGCGATGAAGAGCATGATTCTGGAATTGGCTCCCTAAGGATCGGCGTATCAATAAGTGTCGCAAACATAGTAGTCGTCACGCTCCGCCGTGACGACATGTCATCACGGCGGAGCGTGATGACTACTTTGAAAACCCGTCCTAAGTGGCCGCGCAGAAATAAGTTGGTCAAATCCTTGTAGGACGCCAATCCGTCCGACGGTCAAACTACGGACTTGTTTTTTCCAGCCACTAAAGACCTCCACACGACCATGAACGAACTGACCTACAAGCCTGGCTGGCGCGATGTCCTGCAGCGTCTGCGGTTGCTGTACGCGCGCCGCGCGGAGGACCGCATCTTCGCCACGATGACAGTGCCCAGCCGGGCGCTGCAGGAGTTCCAGCAGCAGTATCCGCGGCCGGAGTGCGAATACCCTGATCCGGCCGCACGCGCCGAGTTCTGGGACCACTGGCTGGCCGAGCGGGTGACGCTCGAGGACGATTCGCTGCCCAGCGCTTACCTGAGCGAATTCGACCAAGGCTTGTACGGCGGACTGCTGGGCGGAGACGTACGTTTCCTGGCGCATCCTGACGTCGGCTGGATTTCGTCGATGCTGCCGCCCTTGCTCCGTGATTGGTCCGAGTTCGAGGGACTGCGATTCGACGAGTCGCACGCGTGGTGGCAGCGTTACTGCCGCCAACTGGACATCTTTGTCGCGCGGAGCGCGGAGCGTTGGGGCCTCAGCCATTTCATCCTGATCGACAGTCTGAACTTCGTATTCGAACTGGTCGGCGCTACCGAAACCTATCTGAGTGTCGCGGATGTCCCGGAACTTGTCCGCCGCGCCGTGGACTTTGCCTTTGACCTGAATGTCCGGGTCCAACGCAAGTTCTTCGAGACGGTGCCCAGCCTGGAAGGCGGAACATTCAGTAATTTTGGTCAGTGGCTGCCGGGGCAAATCGTCTCCGAGAGCATCGATCCGTTCCACATGACCTCGGTGGATTACTTCGAACGCTGGGGGCGCGAGCCGGCCGAGCGGATCCTGGCGACGTTCGACGGCGGGGTGATCCACCTGCACGGCAATGGCCGCCATCTGTTGGAGGCGGCCGCGACGATCCGGGGTTTGCAGGCGCTGCTGCTGTTGGACGACCGAGGCTTTCCCGCGGCGTTCGACGTGGTGGCGCAGTTGAAGGCCCGTGTAGGCGACGTGCCCGTCGCGGTCTTCGGCGAGTACGAGCAGTTCGTCGATCGACTGAACCGACATGACCTGCCCGGCGGCACGCTGTACCAAGTCCGGCACGTGCCGGACATCGCTGCGGCGAACCGCTGCATGGAACGGGTGCGGGCGTACCGGCTGTGAAGAATGGCCGAACGGGGCCCTCAGATGGCGGACGACCCTCGCTCGCCGCTGGCGGGCAGCTCCTTGGGCCCCCACAGATTTACCAAGTGGCCCTGAGGTGCGGCAGACAACTCGCGCCAGCCGGAAATGTTCAGGGCCACCTGCGCCAGGGCCGCGGTCGTCAACCGCCCGACCTGCCCCGTCAACGTCTCCAGCACGTCCTCCAGTCCCGGATTGTGGCCCACGACCAACACGACGTGGAGCTGGTCCGGCAACTGGCGGAGGTACGCCAGGTACTGGTCGACCGGAGCCAAGTAAAACGTCTCGGTCTCAGTAATAGCACCGCGGTAGCCGCAGGTTCGAGCGACTTTTTGGGCGGTCTTTTGCGCCCGCTTGGCCGTGGAACAGACGATCAGGTCAGGTGTCAGTCCTTGCTCTTGGATCAAAAGGCCCATTCGCGGTGCATCCAACTTGCCCCGTTCGGTCAGCGGGCGGTCATGATCGGACAAGCCCGGTTCGCCCCAACTGGACTTCGCATGACGTAGGAGCAGTAACGTTTTCATCAGGTTATCCCTTGCGGCCGCCAGCCAGACATTCTGCCGCCCAGGCGGCCGCGCCCAGCACGCCGGCGTCGTCGCCCAGTTCGGCGGGCACGACCTTGAAGAATTCCTGAAACGGCGGCATCACCGTGGCTTTGGCGAATTCGTACACCGTCTCGATGAACAGCTGCGGCATGGCCTGGACCAATCCGCCGCCCAGCACCACCACGTCCGGGCACATGGTCGTGATCAAGTTGCCGACGGCCACTCCGATCTTCTCCGCCGCACGACGCATGATGCGCTCGATCGAGATATCCCCTGCCGCGATGGCTTCCGCCAGTTGGGTGCTGCGGATTTCGTTCAGATCCACCCCGATGTGCTCCCGTAAGTGCGGTGCTTCGCCTCGATAAGCCGCCTTGGCCGCTTCGGCTGAGATCGTCAGCCGGCTGGCTTCGGTCTCCAGGCAGCCGTAACGACCGCAACCACACAGTTTGCCATGCGGATTGACTTGGATGTGGCCGAGTTCCATGCAACTGGCGTATTTACCGCGGAAGATCCGGCCTTCGTACACGCATCCGGCCCCGATTCCGGTTCCGGGAAAAACACCCACGGCGCAATGGGCGCCACGTGCTGCGCCAAACCGATACTCGCCAAACATGCCCATGTCCACGTCGTTGGCAATGACGGCCCCGCAGCCGAACTCGCTTTCCAGAGCGTCTTTCAAGAGCATGTTCTTCCAACCCAAATTCACCGCCTCCAACACCAGCCCGCGTTCCATATCGATTGGGCCGGGGAACCCGACGCCGATACCACTAAGCTGTTGGGGGGATAACTTGGCGCTTTCGATTGCCTTGCGAAGCGTTTTCAGGATTCGCTCCAGACCTTCTTCCGGGCTGGAGTGTCCTTTGGTGCGTTTGCGTTCGCGCCCGATGACGTTAAACTCGCCGTCGAACACGGTGGCCAACATCTTTGTGCCACCTAAGTCAAATCCGAGCCAGTACGGTGGTTGGTGCGAGTCCGGCATAGTCGTCCATTGCTGCTAGAGGTCGAGTTGCTGAACAGGTGCATAGAATAGCACAGTTTACCCATTATGCGACGGGGCTACACCATCGTGAACAACCGGGCGGGTGTCGTCGGCGTCCAAACCCGTGAGAAGAACCACCAATTATGGGTTGTTGCGGCCTGATTGCAGGTAGTCGAATCTTGCCGCATTCGGCAACGCCCCAAAATGCAGCCAAACACGGCGGCGAGAGGCACTTGCAATTGGGGGCAGGCTGAGGATAATTGGCCGTTTCACATCATTCGGGACTAGGAGACTAGTTTGCCCGGATTCTGTGACTTTCCCATCCGTTGCAGGCGGTCGACGACACGAATCTCTCTTAATCCACAGGAAAGGTGCTACGAACAATGCTCGGCAGAATTCGACGCGTACTAAGAACAAGGCAGGGGAAAACTGCCTACCTTGGCCTCCTGGCCTGCTTATTTGTGGGCGCCTATCTTTGGCTTCCCGCATTTGCTGCCGATACCGGCACACCGGCTGGGGAGAAAATCGCAGCGGCCCCCGCCGCTCATTCCAGCGCAGCCGGCTTCAAGTTTTTCGAGCCCTTACTCAACCATGAGAAATTCAACGGCTGGGAGCAGACGGGCCTGATCGCCGTGCTGATTATTGCCATCATCGGCCTGCTGTACGCTCTGATGCTTAGGAAGCAGGTCTTAGCTGCTCCCCAGGGCACCAAGAAGATGCAGGAGGTCGCCGAAGCGATCCGCGAGGGCGCGAACGCCTACCTCGGCGCACAGTTCCGCAAGATTGGACCGCTGATCGTGATCATCACGATCGCCCTGTTCTTCACCAAGTGGGGCCACTGGGAGTTTGCCTTTGGCCGCGCTGGCGCATTCCTGGTCGGTGCCCTGTTCAGCTGGTGCGTTGGCTTTGTCGGTATGCGTCTGGCCACCGCCGGCAATCTCCGCGTCGCCACGGCCGCCCGCAACAGCTACGGGGAAGCCATGCAACTCGGCTACCGCACCGGCACCGTCGCGGGCATGCTGACCGACGGCCTGGGCCTGCTCGGCGGCACGTGCATCTTCCTGATTTACGGCGAACAAGCGTACGAGGCCCTGTTGGGCTTCGGTTTTGGCGGCACGCTGCTGGCCCTGTTTATGCGTGTCGGCGGCGGTATCTATACCAAGGCCGCGGACGTCGGTGCGGATCTGGTCGGCAAGTTCGAGGCCGACATCCCCGAGGATGACCCCCGTAATGCCGCGACCATCGCCGACAACGTGGGTGATAATGTTGGCGATTGTGCTGGTATGGCAGCCGACATCTTCGAGTCGTATGAAGTCACGATCGTGGCGGCGATGATTCTGGGTATGGCCAGTTTCGGCCACAAAGGCGTGATCTTCCCCTTGCTGGTCCGCGGCATCGGCGTGCTCGGTTCGATCATTAGCACGTACACCGTCAAGGCCGGCCCGAACGATACCTCCGACACCGCCTTGCACAGTGTCCATCGCGGTTTCTGGATCGGGTCGGTGATCTCCGTCATCGGCTTCGTGGTCTTGGGATTTAGCTATCTTAAGTTCGATGACAAGTACATGAAGGCTTACCCCCAGGCCGTGTCGGGTTTCCAGGTGACCAAGGCCTTCCAGGATGGTCTCGACACCTTCCAGAAAGAGAATCCCACCGCTCGCACGAATGACTTCGTCAATGGCTACCAGGGTGCGATCATGAACACCCAGCAGCCAGGCTGGTACATGATCAGCGGCGCGGACACGCGTCCGATCATCACTTGCTTCATCGGTATCATGCTGGCCATCGTGTTGAACAAGCTCACCAGCTACTACACGCACACCAGCCATGCCCCAGTCAAGAGCCTCGCGCGGGCCTGCCAGACGGGCCACGCCACCAATATCATCCAAGGTTTTTCGGTCGGGTATGAGTCGGCGGTCATGGTGACGCTCGTGCTGGCGGCGGCAATCGCCATGTCGGTGGCCTGCTACACCGGCACGTCGGCGGTCTTCGTGGCCTACGGGGTGGCGATGGCGGGTATCGGCATGCTGACCCTGACCGGCAACACCATCTCGATGGATGTGTTTGGGCCCGTCGCGGACAATGCCAATGGCATCGGCGAAATGGGCTACGAGAAGGAAGAGATGGGTGAGGAGAGCTACAAGCGGGCGCGCCAGATCCTGGCCGACCTCGACGCGGTAGGCAATACCACCAAAGCGGAAACGAAGGGGATCGCCATCGGCTCCGCTGTCATCGCGGCCGTATCGATGTTTGCCAGCTTCATCGCCACCCTGGCGATGGGCTCGGAAGAAAAGATTATGGAGATGTCCCAATCGCAGTACGAGAAGTACTCGGCGCTGCTGACCGTGGCCGATCCGAAGGTGCTCATCGGCCTGTTGATCGGTGGCACGGTGCCGTGGCTGTTCAGCTCCATGCTGATTCGTGCTGTGGGCCGTGCGGCGTTCTACATCATCAAAGAGTGCCGCATCCAGTTCCGGGACAAGGAAATCTGGGCCGGCACCAAGAAGCCCGACTACGGGCGCGTGGTGGACATCTGCACCAACGCCGCTCAGAGCGAACTGATCGGCCCGGCACTGCTGGGCGTACTGAGCCCGATGCTGGTCGGTTTGCTGCTGGGGCCATTTGCCCTCGGCGGGTTCCTGGCGGGCATCATCGTGTCGGGCGTGATGCTCGGCGTGTTTATGGCCAATGCTGGTGGCGCGTGGGACAACGCCAAGAAGATGATCGAGGACGAACCCCGTGATCTCGCCCGTAACCTGGGCAAGGGCTCCGAGAAGCACAAGGCAGCCGTCACCGGCGACACCGTCGGTGACCCGCTGAAGGACACCGCCGGCCCGGCCATCAACCCGATGGTCAAGGTCATGAACATGGTGGCGATGCTCTCGCTGACCAGCGTGGTGCTGGCGTTCAACATGGCCGGCGACAAAAACCCTGCCACCGGTGTCTCGCCCAACGGGGTGATCGGTGCGCTCCTGTGCTTGGTGTTCATCACCCTGATCGTCTGGGCGATCATCAACTCCAACAAGGAGACCGCCGAGATGAAGGAACTCGACAACGAGTTAGGCGGCAAGTCTTAGGCTTCCTGCCGCGTCTTTCGGACGCGGCCCAAACCGGAAATGCGAAAGGGCATGGTCATTGACCATGCCCTTTTTTTTCTACTGAGCTGGGCTCAAGGGGCACCGCTGCGAACATCTTCACGCCACCCTCGTTCCCACGCTCCGCGTGGGAACGCAAGTGTGTTGACGCTCCGCGTCGTCTGTCCACGGATACAGAGCGTCCGTGGCCTGCGTTCCGACGCAGAGCGTCGGAACGAGAAGAATTGAGGACTTGGACAACCGCAAGATATTCACAGCAGTGGCGTCACATGGTGGCGGGCAATTCGTAAGCTTTTCGTCGCGGCCGGTTGGCGAAGCGGTTCGCCTCGTCGTCGTCCAGGAACACTTCCTTCGCAGGGTCCCATTTCAGACGCCGTCCGACCCAACGGGTGATGTTGGCTAGATGACAAACGCTGATGGAGCGGTGCCCGATCTCGACATCCGCCGCTGGCTGCTGCCGCGTCCGGATACAATCGATCCAGTTCTGCAAGTGCCACTGGGCCTGCCACAAGGCGGTTTGGTCGCTCCACTTGCGTTCCTCTTCCACTTCGTCGACTTTCTTGAGCAGTTCTACGGCGATCTCCTTGGGGTTCGACGTGAACTTGTTGCGATTGACTTCCAGTTTGCCCTTCTCGCAGACGAAAATCGCGCCGCCCCAGGGACCGTGGTCGAGCACAAACCGAACCGGCACTCCGTTGGCATATTGCATCTGGACCTTGCCGTTCGGTCCCGGTGTGTCGGGCCACATCTCGACCGGCCCGGTGCCGTCCGCGCCGATCCCCCACTGAATCTGATCGACCCCGTGCGCACCCCAATTCGTCATCTCGCCGCCAGCGAAGTCTCGTCCGCCGCCGCCCCAGCGGCCGTTGAAGGGCCGCCACGCCGCCTGATTCAACCACATATCCCAATCCAGCCCCGCAAGCACCGGTTCCTCGGCGCCAACATCTTTGGGAGACTCGCCAGAGCCCGGGTAGCAAGGAGCAAGCACTTCGATGATCTTGCCTAGGCCACCGGTGCGAACCAATTCGCAGGCGATCCGGTTCAAGGTCATCGACCGCTGCTGCGATCCGACCTGGAATATGCGGCCATGTTTCCGTACCGTGTCCACCAGCACGCGACCCTCATGGACATACAATGTCAACGGCTTTTCAGCGTAGACGTCCTTACCCGCCTGACAGGCGTGTATGGCAGGCACCACCCGCTGCCATTCCTGCGTGGCGACGATCACGGCATCAATGTCTTTACGTTCCAGGATCTTCTGATAGTGCTGGTAGACTGGCCAGTCGCCCTTACGCTTGGCCTTGAACGCTTCGGCCCGCGGTTGATTGCAGTCGGACAGGGCCACGATCTGTCCGTCTTTGGGCAGTTGATCCAATAACAGCGAGGCCCGGTTGCCCACCCCAATGGCACCCACCGTGACTCGCTCGTTCGCGCCCGGCTTACCGTCTGCCGCCAGAACGCCGGAAGGAACGAAATAGGGGATCCCGATCGTGCCCGCCGCTCCAGCAGCACATTTCAGCCATTGACGCCGTGATACCTTGTTCATTGAAGAAGTCTCCTTGAGTAACTGCCAACGAGGAACGAGGACTGTCGGGATGGTTCGGTCTCGGACGCGGTGGACCAGACAGGTTGACAAGGGTGGAGGTGGCTCCGCCGCAGGCCAACGACTCGCGTTATAGGACAATCCGCTGGCCGAAACAAGTCAGGGGCTCCCAGTCTCGACATGCCAGTCCCGCGACACCGTTGTCGCACGCTGAGCGGTTGGAGTAGAATGCGGACAAGTATCAACCACTACTAATCCAAGGGTTTCACGAGTACCACAATCGCTGATTTTGTTGTTTCCACCGAACCAGCGGCTGTCCGCGTCTGGGTGGACCAACGCATGGTGTTTCTGGAGCTTGCGGATGGCCGGGTCGTCGGATTCCCGGCAGATCGGTTTCGGCGGCTGAAGCAGGCGTCGACCGAACAATTGCGAGCAGTCACGCTGGAGTTGAACGGATATGCACTTCGTTGGGAGGAGTTGGATGAGGACCTGACCGTCCCTGGGATTGTAGCCGGTCGATTTCAACTGCCGCTCGAACGGACCGCATGAGCACTGCGGAAAGACGGAGCGTCCGACTGGCTGGACCGTCACGACAGGGTTATGGGTCCGTTACGAGAACAGCCCGCCGGTGGTTGCTCACCCTGTGGCTGGGCTGCGCAAAACTGGGCGGACGTGTGGCCGTAAGGCAAGCGGCGGGAAATAGCTTACCCGTAGGTTGGCCTTTCCAGGCCGATCGGGACGGTCTTGGAAGACCATCCTACATTAAGTCGGGTAAGTTATTTCCTGCCGCCTAAGGACAACTGCGGCTGCCGGAATCAGCACGGAATTCATCTTGCGGGTGCCCCAGGCTGAGGCGAACCGGGCGTCAGCCTGGAAAGCTGACCTACAAGACGCTACCTTGCTGCCGCCCCCCAGGGTTCGATTTGCCGCAGTTGCTTCGCGGCCAGCGCGCGGTACACGTCGGGCAGATCGAACTTCTCGAGTACGCCTGGCAACAGCGTGGACAAAGGCCAGCGGTAGTTCTCGGACTCCGCCACTTCGGAGTACGAGGTCAACCCATTCTTCAACGTGACCTGCACCACCGCGTCGGACAGCACCGCGGTGAACGCGGCCGGAATCGCGCCCCACCCCTTGCCGGCCAAGTGCACTTCCCGGTGGCCCAGAGAAGCCAGCCAGTCCACCACCCGGAGCACGTCGTACGTCTTCTGCCCGATCAGCGGAGCGTCCAGCATGATCGCGTAGGCCGCGTAGAAGAAGTCACTGCCGTACGGTTGGAAGAACTGGTTCTGGCCACAGGTGTTGGGCCGTGATTCCCCCGTGCCGCGCAAGTCGCAGGCGTAGAACGCGGCGTCGGGTTCGTCCTTGAGCAGTTGGCTCACGAGCGGCTCGTCTCGCAGTTCCGCATCGCTCGACAGATGCGCCACGTACAGCACGGCTCGCGGGATGCCTCGCGGCGGGCGCGACATCAAGGGCTCGTCCGCCAGACGAATCACGATCGTTTCGATGTTCGGCTCCGTTTCAACCGCGTAATGGGCGAACTGCCGCTGCGGATACTTGCGCGACGGCAGGGACCGGAGGATGCGATAGTCCGGCACGCCTTCCCGCGGCGGGAGCTTCAACACCGCGACGATGGCTTCGCGCAGGGCAGCACCCTGAAGCGGCTGCCGGCGTCCGGCCAGCTCCTGAGACTTCTGCTTCGTGAACGAGTACACGGTTCGCGGCTTAGGCTCCAGCAGCTGGCCGCGCGGCGTACAGTACAGCGTCTCGTCCTTCTCCAGAACCAAGGTCGGCTCGGTTTTCGCGTCGGAGATGCCGGTCACCCGGTTGAACCACTGGTACATCGCTTCGCGGTTCTCGCGCGAGTAGCCGTGGTAGGTCGGACCGACAAACATCGCGATGTTCTCTTCGGCCCCGAGCAGTCCGTACAGCCGTTTCAGCCGCGCGAAAGCCTCTTCGGTCCCCCGCACGTCGAAGTAGTCCTTTTCCTGCTCCAGAATGATCACTGGCTTGGGCGCCAGGGCGGCCAGGAAATCTTCGTGATTGAGTCCCAGGGCCAAGGCTCGCGGCGGGCACTGCTCGGTGTCTTGCGGCAACTCATTCTCCAGGTTGCGACGAAACGTGGTGACGAAGCAGCTGGGCGCTGCCATGGTCCAGCGTTGCTCCCAGCCGCACAGCCACGTGGTCAAGGTGCCGCCGCCCGAGTTGCCGGTGAGGCCCACGTGCCGCGGATCGACCTCACTGCGAGACAGCAGGTAGTCGAGCGCCCGGATGCCATCCCACGCGCGCCACGCGCCGAAGAATTCGCCGACCAGGTACTGCTGGTTGCCGGCGACCAGGTGTTCGTTCACGCCGACGCCGATGCGCGACTTGAGATCCTCGCCCGCGTACTGCAGACGCTCGCCTTGACCGATGGGGTCGTAGATCAGCACGACGTATCCGAGCCGCGCCAGCCCCTGGGCGAACGACTGATAGGCATCGTTGGCCTTCCCGTTGCTCGAATGCCCACAACTTCCCACCACACCGGGCAGCGGGAATTTGCGGCCCTTGGGCAGATACAGGTTGGCGGTGACGGGGAACTCCGGCCGGCTCTCGAAGATCACCTTCTCGATCGTGTATTGATCCCGTTGAACAACGCCTGTCACGCGCGGGTTCAGCGGCGTCTTTTCGGGAAACGGGCCGAAACTGGCCGCGATTTTCTCGCGGACCGCACGCACATAGGCTTCGGCGTCGGCCTTGGTCTGCAACGACGCTTTCGCCCGCGTCGCCTCACGCTCGACCGTCCGTACCCGCTCGGTGAAATACCGCTGCAGCATGGTCGGAAAGCGGTTCAGCGGTGCCGGGATCTCGTTTTCGGCCGCGCGTGCCGCCACGCCGCTGCCGATCGTTGGCAGGCCCAGCGTCCAGCCCAAGGCGCCACACGCCGCCGCTTGCAGGACTGTGCGGCGCGAAACCTCAGAGACGCGGAGACTCGGATCGCCGTGACCGTGATTCATGATTGCACTCCTGGATCCCGTCGTGTAGTTTCCCCAAAAGGCCGCCGGGCAATGTAGTAGGAATCGCACGCTCGGACAACCCGTGAGACAACTTCTCGCTGGCAGTGGCCAATAGACGCCTTGGAGCGACTCAGGTAGGGTACATCAAGCGCCGCGCCGATGTACCGGTTGACCGGCGGTCTCGATGAACAGCGGTCCCCAGGTACGTCGGCGCAACGCTTGATGTACCCCACGGAAACGCGGCCCGACACGGAAACGGCCCTGGAGGTTCCTGCGCCCCATGACTCTGACCGATGGCATGTTCACCGACTCGGCCTGCACCATCTGCGGCTGCGTGTGCGACGACCTGCGGCTCAGGGTCCAGGGCAATCGGATTGTGCAGGCCGAGCGGGCTTGCCAGTTGGCGGAGTCTTGGTTCCTGGCGCAGGAGTCGCGACACCCACCGGTCGCCCGGATCGCAGGGGGAACCGTCTCGCGGGCGGCTGCCGTCGAAAAGGCAGCGAACATCCTGCGGACAAGCCGGTCGCCGCTCATCTACGGGTTGTCGCGCAGCAGCACGGCCGGCCAGCGCGCGGCGGTCCGTCTGGCGGATCTTATCGGCGCCACGATCGACACCACGGCCTCGCGTTGTCATGCACCGTCGATCATGGCCTTGCAGCAAGTGGGCGAGAGCACCTGCAGCCTTGGCGAGACCAAAAACCGTGCTGACCTGGTAGTGTTCTGGGGTTCCAATCCGCTGGTCAGCCACCCGCGGCATTTCGAACGCTATTCGGTCGACGCAACAGGCTTGTTTGCTCCGCGGGGCCGACGGGATCGGCATGTGGTCGTCGTCGACGTGAAGCCGACCGCCACGACCGCCTTGGCCGACACATTCCTGCAGATCGCACCGGGCAGCGACTTCGACGTGATCTGGACGTTGCGCGCCTTGCTCCAGAACTTGCCTGTGCTCCCGGCCGAGGCACCGCTCGCGGCCTTGCAGGACCTCGCCGACCGCCTGAAAGCCTGTCGTTACGGCATTGTCTTCTTCGGTCTGGGACTCACCCGCCACGGCGTCGGCCACGCCAATGTGGAGGCCCTGTTGCGGTTGGTGAGCGACCTGAATCGGTACACGCGATTCTCGGCCCGCCGCATGCGCATCCCTGGCGACGTCGCCGGCGCCGACAATGTGTTGTGCTGGCAGACCGGATTTCCGTTCAGCGTCAACCTGGCCCGCGGCTATCCCCGGTACAATCCGGGGGAGTACTCGGCCAATGACTTATTGGAGCGTGGCGAGGTCGACGCCTGTCTCCTGGTGGGCAGCGAGGGCATCGGTGGCCTGTCGGCGGCGGCGGTGGAGCGTCTGCGGCAGCTCCCGCTGATCGTCTTGGACTATCCCACCGTCGACTGTCCCCTCCCGCCGACGGTCGCCTTCACGACGGCCGTCTACGGTGTGCATCTGCCCGGTACCGCCTATCGCATGGACGAAGTTCCCATCCCGTTGCGGGCCGTGTTGACGAGCGACTACCCCAGCGACGCCACGGTGCTCCGCGAGATCGCGAAACGGTTGACCAGAAATCGCCTGCCGAGCGCGACGCCTTCGGCTCGCGGCTAGGATTGGCCGATCGTCGTCTAACCGCGTCCGAACGGAGACTGCTGAAAAAGTTGCAACGCCGTCTCACCCCAAGAAAGCGAATGTCGAAGAGGCCACTTTCTTGAGTACCGCGGGGGCATGAAGTACACTCGACCCTGAAAGTGGACCTCCGATGGTTCCTGACGTGACCGCCAAGTTCGTCCGGTGTGAACCCGAAAATGATGCGACCTGCGTGCGATTGGAAGCTGCCCACGATCAAGCCTGCCTCCGGGCAGTGCGGAACGCCTCGCGACGAAATCGCCGTCGGGGAAGGCGGCGGCGTGGATCGCTATTTGCCTGGACTCGCCGAGGTCTGGACCCGCACGCTGGGAGATCCCCGGATCTGCGTCGCCGTGCTGGATGGTCCCGTCCACTTCTCGCACCCCTGTTTCGATGGCGCAAATCTCAAACAACTCCAGAGTCCGGGGAGCGTTCACGACGCACAGGGACTGTCCCTGGCACACGGGACCCACGTGACCAGTCTGATTTTCGGCCAGCCCGACAGTCCGGTGCGGGGCGTTGCTCCGAAATGCCGCGGCGTGGTGATTCCCGTCTACCGCGAAAATGAAAACGGCTCCATTGTGTCTTGCTCCCAAATGGATTTGGCGCGGGCCATTTCCTTGGCGGTCGCGGTGGGGGCCCAGGTAATCAACATCAGCGGCGGGCGTTACGACCCCACCGGGCAGCCCGACCCCGTGTTGTCGCGATCCCTCGAACTCTGCGCCAGCCAGGGCATCCTGGTCGTGGCCGCCGCGGGCAACGACGGCTGCGCCTGCCTGCACGTCCCCGGCGCCAGTCCCGCGGTGCTGGTCGTGGGGGCCATGAATGCTCGTGGCGAGCCGCTGGACTCCAGCAATTGGGGCGCGGCCTACCGGACCCACGGCATCTTGGCGCCCGGGGAGAGCATCGAGGGCGCGGCGCCGGGAGGCGGCACGGCGGTCTACAGCGGTACGAGTTGCGCCACCGCCCTGGTGTCCGGTATCGCGGCACTACTGATGAGCCTTGAAGTCCGCGGCGGCAAGCCACTCGCCGCCGCGATTCGCCAGGTGCTACTCGCCGGTGCGATCGACTGTGACGAACAACCTTTCACAACCTGCCAACGTTTGTTGGCTGGCCGACTGAGTGTGACCCGATCCCTGCACTTACTTAACCAAGGAGAATTACCTGACATGTCTGACGAGAAAAGGAGTCCTGAAAGCGTTACGTATTCGCGACCGGAGACGTCGCAGGAACCCACCGCGGGCTGCCGGATGCAACCGCTGCCAACCGCGTTGCCCCCTTCGGAGCCGTTGGCTGGCGGCGCGGGTCAGAGGTCGCCACTGGTCTACGCGTTGGGTCAGATCAAGTTCGACTTCGGCAGCGACGCACGGCACGATGCATTCGTCCAAGCGGGCTTAGCCAATCCGCACGATGCGAGCCAACTGCTGACGCACCTGGCCGATCCCAAGCACCAGTACGATGTCCTCGGATTGACCTGGACGCTAACCCAAGAGGACGCGGTCATCTACGCCATCCAACCCGCCGGCCCCTTTGCCGCCGACACGCACGCGCGACTCCGCGAGTGCGTCCGGGAGCAAATCGAAGAGGGCGTCACCCAGATTTCGATCCCCGGCCGGCTCACGGGGACAACGCGACTGATGAACGGCCACGAGGTGCCTGTGATCAGCCCAGATATCCGCGGCATGTACAGTTGGTCCACGCCCGCGCTGATCGACGCCGTGCTCCGTCCCTCGCCCACCGCGACCGACGCAGAGAAGCAGGCGTACGAGCAGCACAAGCAGGAGATCAGCAACTTCCTCGATCATGTCTACTACGATTTGAGGAATCTGGGGCTGTCACCCCAGGAACGGGCACTCAACTTCGCGGCCACGAACCTGTACCAAGTCTCCGAGGTCTACCGAGAAGCGATCAAGCATAAATTACGTCTGGACAAGATCGAGGTGGAACGTAGTGCGATCAGCCGCCCCAACTCGGAATGTTGGGACGTGAAGCTGACGTTGTTCGACCCGAAGCAGAGGCAGGAGCGGGCCCGGGATGTCCATCGCTTGACGGTAGATGTCAGCGAGGTTATACCAATTACCATCGGGAAGTTGCGGCACTGGTCGGCGTACTGAAGTTCGGTATCCGCCGCCGGTTCGTCCGCGTAGCCCCAGGCATTTAAAGTGAGGACCCCACCATGTATCTGCCCAAGCAAGCTCCACCCGTACAGCGTCCGAGTACTGCCACCCAGGCTCCCGCCAAGGACAAGGCCGCGGGCGTCACTCCGCAGGCCGATTGCGTGTGCCGGACCAGCCCCACCGCCGGCCCCACCTTCGGCAAGAAGACGCTGCAGTGCGTCATCGGCCGCACCTTGTGGGACACGAAGCAGTTGTGTTGAGCACCTGCGATCGGAGACGGAAATCCCTGGCCCCCCCTACACTGCGAAGACGCGAAAGGCACTGTTATGTTGATTCCACGTCAATCCGCACCCATTCTTCGACGCTCCATGTCGTTTTGCGTGTCTGCTGCTCCCGAGAGGATTTCGCCCGCCAGCATCGCCGACGCTTCGGCCAGCGGCGGTGCTGTCCAATTTGCCCCGCCCGCCAAGAAGAAATTGAAGTTCTTTTGTGACACCGACAGCAGCCTTCATTACAAGGGCGACGGCTGTCCCGACCCCATCGACGAACCTTGGCCCTGCACTCAGAAACCCAACGGTAAGTGGGAAGACGGCGAAGAACTCTGAAGGGGCGCCGGTTTCAGAAGTAGTTCGTGAAGCCCGGTTTCGGTAACGGATAGTTGCCTGTGGCATCCGGCTTCACGGGTGCTTCCATGTCCAGCCGCACGTCGGCCAGCTTCGGTTCGAACTCGAAGTTGGCCGCCAGCATTTGGTCCCAGGTAACCTGCTTGCCCGTGTAGCATGCCAACTGGCCCATGATCGCCATGGTCGTGCTGTCGATCATCGTGGCCCCGTCGTTGATTGGCTTGCCCGCCCGGATCGAACCGATCAGGCGCTCCTGCTCGGCCACGTCGGCGTTGTTCTTGGGCCCCTCGTAGTGCCACTTGTTCTCGCCCTCGATCCGGCAGGCCGTCCAGTAGCAGACGCCCTTGGTGCCCATGATGATATCGTCCCAATTGGGATGGCAGCCGGTTCGGGTTTGGCACAGGGCGTACAACCGCGGCCCACTCTTGAATTCGTAGACCACCGAGTGGTTGTCGAACATGTCGCCGTAGACTTCCCCGAACGACGTCGAGCGTCCGCCCAACCCGAAGCACCAGCTCGGATTCTCCTCGCGGAGGATCCACCGCATCCGGTCGAGGTTATGCACTAGCGACTGGGTCACGTCGTCGCCCGACAGCCAGCGGAAGTGGTACCAGTTCGAGAATTGATACTGCACTTCGTTCAGCTTCGGATCGCGACCGACCAGCCCGTAGGGCGCCCGCAGGAACATCGACTGGATGGAGACGATCTGCCCGATCGCTCCATCGAGGATCCGTTTGGCTTGTTCCTGATAGGCCAGGCTGTAGCGGCTTTCGTGCCCCGAGCAGACGGACAAACCCTTCTGCCTGGCCAGTTCGCAGAGCCGCGTCAAGCGTTTGCAGCCGGCCGGGTCGATGGCATGCGGCTTCTCGATGAACACGTGTTTGCCGGCCTCGATGGCTTTTTCGGCGTAGAACGAGTGATACTTCGAGGCGCAGGCAATCAGGACCGCGTCACTGGCCTCAAGCACCGCCTTATAGCCCTCCAGGCCATACGTGCAACTCGCGTCGGTAGCGATAAACTGATCCGGGAAATTGGCTTTGAACCAGTCTTTCTTCACGCGCATCCGACTCTCGAAGACATCGCACATGCCGGCCAGCTTGACGTCTTTGCCTAGCCCCAGGGCCTGCGCGCCAGCGCCCGAGCAGCGTCCGCCGCAGCCCAGCATGCCGATCCGGATTTGTTGCTGGCCCTGGGCGTACGCGGATCGGGCCAAGGACAACCCGCCCGCCGTCGCCGCACCGGCCACCGCCGTCGCCTTCAAGAAGTCCCGCCGCGATGCCAACTCATTGGTTTTCGTTTCCGACATGATTGCCTCCTTCGTTGAGCTGAATGACAAGCACACCCACCCCGCCGACAGCCGGCTACAGCAGAAGCACGTTACCACCCAGGGACAGCGTCCGCAACATGCGGGCTGTCGATTTTTTCTTCTTCTCCTTTTCTCGTTCCCAGGCTCTGCCTGGGGACGCCTTGCCTTGCCGGCTCTGCCGGCCTTCCGGCGAGGCGGAGCCTCGTTTCCAGTGGGTTACGAGGCAGAGCCTCGTAACCAGAGCGGGGGCGACAGGTTGCATTTGCCAGTCGGTTCTGGTAAGTAGAAACACGCTGGGACCTCATGACTTTGTCCGCGTTCCTACTCGGGGAGAATGCTCCATGCATCGTCGTCGATTCCTACAGCTTAGCGCGGCCGGAATGGCCGCTACGACGTGGGGCCGCTATGCTACGGCGTTTGCGGATGACAAGCCCAAACGGGTCGGCCTGATCGGCACTGGCTGGTATGGCAAATGTGACCTGTTGCGGCTCCTCCAAGTCGCGCCCGTGGAAGTCGTTTCGCTCTGCGACGTGGACCAGAAGCTGCTCGCCGAGGCGGCCAACATCGTCGCGGCACGCCAGGTATCAAAGCAGAAGCCGCGTACGTATGCCGACTATCGCGAGATGCTCAAACAGCGGGACCTGGACATCGTCCTGATCGCCACGCCGGACCATTGGCATGCCCTGCCGATGATCGCTGCTGTCGAGGCTGGAGCCGATGTCTACGTGCAGAAACCGATCAGTGTCGACGTCGTCGAAGGCCAAGCCATGCTCGCCGCGGCGCGCAAGCACAAACGGGTCGTCCAGGTAGGCACGCAACGCCGCAGTACGCCACACCTGATCGAAGCCCGTGACACGATCATCCGGGATGGCAAGCTGGGAACGATCGGCCTGGTCGAAATCTATTGCTACTACCACATGCGAGCTCGCGGCAAACCGGTCGACGCCGCGCCGCCCGACCACTTGGACTGGGACCTGTGGACCGGCCCGGCGCCGTTGCGGCCGTACACCCGTTTGGCGCATCCCGGCGGCTGGCGGTCGTTCATGGAATACAGCAACGGGATTGTGGGCGATATGTGCCTTCACATGTTGGACACGGTGCGTTGGATGCTCGGTCTGGGTTGGCCGAAACGGATCGCCTCGTCGGGCGGAATCCTGGTCGACAAGGACAGTCTGGCCAATATCGCTGACACGCAGACCGCGACCTTCGACTTCGGCGATCTGGAAGTCATCTGGCAACATCGAACCTGGGGCCACGCACCCGATCCCAAGTATCCCTGGGGCCTGACGTTCTATGGCGATAAAGGTACCCTGAAGGCGAGCGTCATGGGCTACGACTTCACGCCCTTCGGCAAAGGCGAGCCGATCCATCGAGATGTGACGTACGAACTGGAGCAGTACCCGGAGGACAAGACCGAAGCCAGGCTGGAAACCCATGTGGCCCCGGCCCTGCGGCGGCACATGCAGAACTTCCTGGAGGCTATTGCGTCGCGGGGCAAGCCGGTGGCTGACATCGAGCAGGGCTACATTTCGACGGCCAGTTGCATTATGGCTAACCTGGCCATGCAACTGGGCCGGACGCTAACCTGGGACCCGGCGACGGGCCGCGTGGCGGGAGACGAGGCAGCGAATCGGCTGCTACGACGCCCGTACCGTCAGCCGTGGAGTCATCCGGAACCGACCACTTAACCTGGCGTGACGGTCAGCTTTGCGTCGCCCAAACTCCGAGAATCGCTCTGGTTACGAGGCTCTGCCTCGTAACCCACTGGAAGCGAGGCTCCGCCTCGCAGGAAGGTCGGCGGAGCCGGCAAGGCCATGCGTTCTCAGGTAGAGTCGGGGAGCGAGGGATTCCAAGACTGACGCCCCCGGCTCGCCAGGGGATGAACCCTGTCCGCCGCGCCTAGTGCCAAACGATATTTTGGCCCCTGCGCGCAAAGCATGAGACTTAACGGTTCAGCAGAGACGGGGTGTGAGACAAGGGGTCAGACGTACAGATTTCAGTTTTCGCGGTCGTGTGTCCAAGCCTAGGGAAAGCCTTCTGCCCGCGAAAACTGAAATCTGTACGTCTGACCCCAGCTGGCGGTCCGTCTATGCGAAACCGCAAAACCCCATGCTTGACACCGACAACCCCCAAAAACCGTTTGATGCTAGTGCAGCCGCTCCCAACTGCACGACGTGGCAGCCGGCTCGATATTGATCCGTGAGACCACGTCCTGCAGCGCCCGGTCGTCCCGCATGGTCGAGTAGATCTCAGCGACGATGGCCGTCTTGCCGGGTTGGTCGGCGGCTTGGGTAAAGATGCCGTGAATCAGCATGCTAGGATGGGAATTGACGTGCCGCATCACGATCGTGCGGAGGACGCCCTCTTCCCGGTCGTCGCAGACGACGCGCAGTCGGTAGTTGGTCTCGACTTCCACCTTGCCCTTGGCCCGTGAATCCAGCCAGCGGCTGACGGGACGTAAGCAGAAATTGGCCGCCAGGATGGTGGCCGTCCCGATCAGGGCCTCGATCACAAATCCCGCCCCGGCCAGCGTGCCCACGGCCGCGCTGCACCAGAGGGTGGCGGCCGTCGTCATGCCTTTGACGGTCAGGCCCTCCCGCAGGATCACACCGCCGCCCAAAAAACCGATGCCGCTGACCACCTGCGCCGCGATGCGGGTCGGGTTCGGGTCGCTGTCCATCAGGAGCGAGAGCGAGACAAACATCGCGGCGCCCACGCTCACCAGGCCGTTGGTCCGCAGTCCCGCCGGATGCTGCGTCAACTGGCGTTCGGCACCGATCGCCAGCCCCATCAACAAGGCCACGCCGATGTTCAGGGTGAAGATCCCGGTCATGGGTTACTCCCAACGCGGCCCGGTCAAGCTCTTAGGGGTAGGACGGACTTCCAAGTCCGTCGAAATATTGGTCGGACTTGGAAGTCCAACCTACAAGTTCACGGGGGAAACGGCACTCGCCGTGTCTGTCACTTCGTTTCGGCCGGCGTCTCGAGACTCTCGACGGCCGGGACCGCGGCTGCGCGCAGGACGGCAAAGTCCCGCACGAACTTTACTCCAATCAGCGACAGCAGCACGAGCACATAGACGGCCAGCCCGCTCAGGGTGATTCGGACCAAGGGTGTCATTTGGATACGGGGCATGCGGAGACCTCACACGCGAGTTCGGGCCACCAAGCCCTTCATGATATCTTTGTAGTGCAAAACGCCCAAGAGGCGATCGACCCGGTCGACTACCGGGAGCATGCGGAAATGATACTTCACAAACATCTCCACCAGGTCCTCACGCATATCATCCGCCTCCGCGGCGACCACCGGCGAGGCCATCAGCTCGGCCAGCAGCACTTCGTCGCGGGCCAATACCAGGTCACGGAGATCGACCACTCCGATCAGTGAGTTGTCGGCGCCCACCACATAGATGTAGGTGATCACTTCGTGCTCGCGTTTCGAACCGCGAACTTCACGGAACACGTCGCCCACGCGGGCTTCCCGAGGAAAAGCCACAAAGGCGTTCGACATCATCACCCGCGCGGTCGCTTCCCGGTCGGAGGCGATCGCCTGGATCCGCGCCGCATCTTCTTTCGGCAGCAGTTCCATCATCTCCACCATGTCGTCGTGCGGCAACACCGAGAACAGATCGGCCAACTGCGGGATCGACATCTCCGAGAGTATGCTTCGCGCCCGTTCACGGCGGATATTGGCGATCAGTTGGCGTTGAGCGCGCGGCTCGGCCTCAACCAGCACCTCCGCCGCCTTTTCCGAATCCAGCACGGAGAAGACCGCTTGCTGCTCTTTGCCGGACAACTCCTCCAAGGCATCCGCCAAGTCCTCGCCGGGCAATTCCTTGATCTGCTTGCGGGTGACCGACAGCGTGACGGCGTCCTTCGTGCCGACGTCCTCAAGCGAAAGCGGTTGAACGTAACGCCAGGAGATCAACTGATCCTTGCTCCAGGACAGCCAGCGGAGGCCCCAGCGACGGAGGAAGCCATTGAACGAGATATCGACGTGCACCAGCAGCAGGTGCCCCTGTGAGAACAGCAATTGCACGTCGTTGACCACTTCGATGCGGCGCCCGTCCATGTCGAAGACGGTGCGGCCCATGAAGTGTTCATTGATCAGAATCCAACCGGCCTGATCCACGAACGGCGGGAACGGCCCCCCCCCCTCCGGCGAAGTGACGAAGATCGCGTCGTCATCGATTCGCGTGACCTTGTCCCAGGGGATCAACTCGGCGGGACGTCCGAACTCGTGCTCGACATAGATCCCGACTGCCTGCGGATAAGGGTCGGCCAGACGGAAGACTAGATCGGTCAGCCGGCCGAGCCGATTGGTGACCTTGCCCGCGCAGATCGGTCGCTTTAGCAGTTCAGAAAAGAACAGCAACTGCGCCGACTCGCCAGGGAGCCGGGGACCTCCGGGAATCGCGGAATTCAGCAAAGAAGCAGGCATGCGAAACTCTCACTGACTGGGGTCGATCAGGCTGGGGAACAGCACGGACAGGCCGAACAGCGTGGACATGGCAATCACAAACACCGCGATCGTGACGTTGGCCACGTTCTGCCAGCGGGTGTTGACGTACTCGCCCATCAACGGTTTGTCGTTCAACATCAGGATCAGGAAGATGAGCACGGCGGGCAGCAGTGTCACCGCCACCACCTGGACAAACATGGTGATCGTAATCAGGGGCGCCCCGGGAATCAGGACCACCGCTCCGGCGCTGCCCAGGATGGCCAGGTACATGGCGAAAAACCAGGGCGCCTCGCGGACCGTCTTGTTCAGCGAGTGCGCCCAACCGAAGACCTCGCCCACCGCCCAGGAGGTTGACAACGAGATGCAGATCGCACCGAGGAAGCCAGCATCGAACAAGCCCACGGCGAATAACGCCCGTCCCCATGTGCCCTGGCCGTGCGGGAGCAGCGGCGCCAGCGCCTCGGCCGTCTGCTTGGCGTCTTCCACGGTGATCGGATCGGGCAAGCCATTGGTCTGGTGATAGTAGAAGGCCGCCCCGGTCGCGATGATGATGAACACCGCCACCAGTCCGGTCAACATCGACCCAAACGCCGTGTCGATCTTCCCGAAGGCGATATCCCGCACGCCCATGCCTTTGTCGACCACGGCGCTTTGCTGGAAGAAAATCTGCCAGGGCGTGATCGTGGTGCCGATGTTGGCCATGATGATGAACAGAACATCGGCGGTAAACCCGCCGGGAAATTCCGGGCGATAGAACCCTTCTGCTACCTTCCACCACCCGTCCGGCACGTTGCCCGCATTCATGGCCCAGATCGCCGCGGGAATGTAGACCAGGTTGAACAGGCAGAAGAAGAGCGTGAGCTTCTCGAACGTCCAATACTTGCCGCTCATCACGACGGCCATCAGCACGAGCGTCACCGCAATAAAAGTGATCCAGTGCGGAATCCCGAACATGCTCATGGCCTCGGTCATGCCAATGTATTCCGTGACCAGGGTCAGCCAATTGATGACGACCAAGTCGCAGATCGAGAACCAGCCCCAGAAGGGGCCGAACGCATCAAAAATGGATTCCGCGTGTCCGCGTTTGGTGACCGCCCCCAACCGGACCGTCATCTCCTGGACGAAGTACGCCATGGGCACGAGAATGAAGAACACCCACAGCAGGTTGAAGCCGTACTTGGAGCCCGTGACGGAGTAGGTGGAGATGCCGCCGGCATCATTATCGGCCACCATCGTAATGATGCCCGGTCCGAGTGCAGCCAAGAACAGAATCGTGCGACGGCGCAGTCTGGCGAGTCGATGAATACCCTTGCTGACCCAATACATTGCACGAACCTTGTGCCACTGAACTTGGGCGTAAAAGCGTGGTGGTTGGGCTGGAAAGGGTGACCGGGACTCCTTCCCGCGGCAAACTAGGGAAAATAACCGTCCTGGCAAGATACGTCAAGCGGCGAACGGGGCCTTGATCCAAAGGTTGTGCGCTGCTATCAGTGCTGTCAACAGCCGGGGTGGCTGGTGGCTGAGCCTAAGCGAAGCCCCAGTCCCCGGTTTCTGGAGCATCCAACGCATAGGAACCTAACTTGCGAGAGTGGCTAATCGCGATCGGCACTTGGTTGTCCGCCATCCTGACGAATAAGTTCGTGGCCTTGACCGTCGGCGGTGCCGCCGGGACCCACGCCCGCTACTGGCTCGGCCGGTGGCTCAACGAGGTGGCCTGGAATCGGGGCTTTCCGTTGGGCACCTTCGTGATCAATGTGACCGGGTCGTTCATTCTGGGGCTGGCGGCGGTCGTGATTTACGAGCGGTTGCCGCCCGCGCAGCAGGCTTGGTATCTGTTGATCGGCAGCGGCTTTTGCGGCGGGTACACGACGTTCTCGACATTCGAGTGGGAGACGTTCCGACTGGTGCGCGACGGCAGCTATTGGTTCGCCCTGTTGAATGTCGTGGGCAGCGTGCTGGTCGGATTCTTCGGCATCGCGCTGGCTATATGGATCATCAACGTCCTCTTTCCTCGGCAGTAGCATCTCATGAAAATCGAATCCGACGCGAAGTTGGTTACGATCTACGTCAACAGCACGGATCAGTATCGGGATCGGCCGTTGTACTCGGCGATTGTCCAGTTGTGCAAAGAGCGGGGCATCGCCGGAGCGACGGTCAGCCGCTGTGTGGAGGGTTACGGCGGCCACCGGCACATCCACACCACGCGGCTCCTGGAGTTGAGCGAGAATCTGCCCGTGCGGATCGAAATTATCGACGTGGTTGAACGCATCGAACCGCTGCTGGCCGCCCTGGAACCGATGATTGGCGAGGGCCTGCTGACGGTGACCGCCGTGCGCATCACCCACTACTTACCTGATCCCAAGGGTTAGCTCGGCAAGCGGGACCTACGCTTGTCTGCGATAACCGACGCGATGTGCGGTCCGCCTTGGCCGGCCTTGATCATAAGGTTGCGCAAAACGCTAGCAGCAGGGGGTCAAGGGTGGCTGGGGCAGAGTGCAGCGATGCCCCAGAAACCGGGTACTGGGGCTTCGCTTAGGCTCAGCCGCCAGCCACCCGGACCGTGGCCAGCACTGACCGCAGTGCGCAACCTTACGATCAAGGCCGCCTTGGCCAGTTTCCGGCTCAAGCCGCACGCCGACCGCGGCGGGGGGCTGACTGGACACTGGCGCCGTTGGCGTCGCCAAAGAGGCTGCCGTACTTCCTCAGGTTAAGGGCTTCGATGAAGGCCCTCACCTTGGTATATGTGCTGCAGGGGTCGATGGTCTCGTCGAGGCAGTCACCCTCCAGAACCAACAGCGGGATGTTGATCTTCTGAAGTTCGCTGCGCAGACGCTTGGTGAAGCAACTGTCCGCCATGGAGCACCGGCCGAACATGTGGTTATAGAGCACGAACCCGGTGATCCTGGCGACCGTCGCGTAGTCGCGGATCTGCGCCGCCCGTAACTCAGGATCGAGAAAACCCACGGTCAGGAGTTTTCGGGCCAGGCTGCGATAGGGGTCGTCCGGATCGAGCACGCGCCAGCCCACGAAGTTCACTTCCTCGAATACCACCGGGGCCTGGCAAGTCAGTTCAATGAAATCCATGAGCCGGTTGCTGTAGAACGGAGGAAAGTGCAGCCATACGAGCCGATGCGTATCGTCGATGCCAAGCTCCCGCTGGACCGACTGTTTGGCCTCAGCGAGTTCCTCAAGCCATGTGCATTGGAGCTCCACCAGCTCCTGCTTGCCCCAGAGTTGAGAGAAGATGTTGGCAAACAGAATAGCCTCGCTCCCACGCATCAGCGGGGGACTAGTGGAACGCAGATGGTTGCACTGGATGGCGTACTCGCGCGCGGCGTTGGAAAGTTCGCAGGCTTCCTTCAGACGTCCCACATCCATGCGTATACCCAGCGAGCGTTCCAGGTGGGCAACCGCAGCCTCCAGCCCAGCAGCGATCGTCTCCACGGACCGTTCATTCTGTTGGATCGGTGTGTGGAGGAGATGGTAGCGATCAACACACCCCAGGTCGAGTGCGAGATCGCCAAGGACCCTTTCGCCCTGCTGGCAGGGGGCGCTTGTGCCGATGACAAAGTCGGGTTTCGGTAGTTGGTCGTCACCTTCGAGGACACGCAGGAATGAGCAAGTTTCTGCCGCAAAGCCCTTGCGAGCCGCGCGGTCGAATAGGGTTCGCAGTTTCTGGGAGTTGCGGGCGCGCAGTGCGGCGTAGGTCTCCATGGTCAGCATGCGAACCCCCAACGCATTCAGGATCTCCGCCGGGAAAAACAGATTGCGCCATACCAAGGGTGCCTTGCGGGCGGAGAGGAACTCCTGCCGTGTCAAGTGCGTCCGCATGGCCACGGCCCTCCGGGCCGATGGGACGGACCGGGGCAGGCGGCACGGTTTCGGGACGCCAGGTTTGCGTCTTGGGGGAGCCTTGAGACGCAAGGCATCCGACGCTTTGACCAACTCGCGTGCCGAACTTGTGTCGGCGGACATCGCGATGATCTGTGGCGATTCCGACGTTATGCCTTTAACGCATGCCTCAGGCGTCATGACGCCGTGCGATACTTCTGTGGGCTGGGATTCCGAACACTCGCGCGCTATGTGCGCGGCCCCCAACGCTCCCATCACTTGGTTCCGCTCCGGGATGAGGATCTGATTGCCTAGGATGACCTGAAGGTAATGGGCAACGGCCCGATTGGATGCGACCCCCCCTTGGAAGACGATGTCTCCGTCGTAGTTGAGGAACAAATCACCCACGCCGGACACAATGGTCCTGGCCTGGGCGCGGCAGGCCGCGGCAATCACATCACCGAGGGGATAGCGGTTCTTGAACTTGTTGACCGAGGTAGCGCTCAATACGGCGCAAACTGAAGAGAGATGCAGGGTCGAGTCGTAGTTGGCTTGTCGGGCCATGTCTTCGACGGGCACATTCAGTCTGGCCGAGACGCTGTCGAGAAATGCCCCGGTCCCGGCGGCGCAGACGCCACTCATTTTCGACACCCAAATGTGCATGTCGTCGTCGTACAACATGGCCTTGCTGTCTTGCCCACCGACGTCGAGCACGGCCCGGCAACCGGGGTAGTAATGGGTCGCCGCTGCGATGTGGGCCGATACCTCGCTGATGACCGCATCGAAGTACACAAACCGCGAGAGGTCGTCGACCACCTGGCTTCCGGTGATCACAGTGTGGGCGATGTCATCGCGGGTGATACCGGCCTGGGCCAGGAAATCGTCCAGCGTTTTGCCCACGGCTCCTAAGTTACATCGGCCGCATACCTGGCATTTGCCCCCACAATCCAAACCGCTGTCGGCCTGCGACTGCGTCCGTCGGCAGAGGCTGTGGAGGATCTCACCAGCGGCGGACAGAAGCACTGCCTTCAGGGTGGTGGAGCCGATATCGATGCCAAGAAACGCCGCTTGATCCATGAGGACACGTGTTTTCTGCATGAGGATGGGTGAGCCACTGCTCGGGCGGTCGGGCCTTGATCATGAGGTTGGGCATCGTAACCCGACGCGTCAGCGAGGAAGAGCGGCGTTTCCTCGCTGACGCGTCGGGTGACGATGATCCGCTGCTAGCGTTTTGCGCCACCTTATGATCAAGGCCCGGCGGTCGGATTGTAGCCGGTTAGGCCGGTTTGCCGCGATGCCAATTGATTGGATACTAGCCGTGGGGCATCTTTCGGGGACGGAACGACGCGTGTACAGTAGCACAACTGTGCCAGCTCCTCGACCAACCACGTCCCTGGGGCGCCCAGGCACACGCTACATAACACACTCTTGAGTCCAGGGAGAAACCGCACATGACCGCCCCCAGCCCACGGACGACGCACTGCCGCCGCCGAGTCTTTGCCTTTGTCGTCAGCCTGATCGCTGGCGGCGTCCTGGCCTGCCTCGCAGTCGCTCCCACGGCGTACGCAGGGACGATCACGACCGGGACGCTGCTGGACGACATGACGAACCTGGCCGGAATGGTGGAATTCCCCAGTCCGGCCTATACCTGCCGGCAATTCTCCTCCTACGACCGCGCCTCGAAGTCACCCCAGGAGAACTGGTTCGCGAACAATGATTGTGGGCAATACCTGCGAGTGGAAGAACACGCGGGCCGCAAGGAACATGTGATGATGGACGCTGCCGGTCCGGGCGCGATCGTGCGGATCTGGTCGGCCAATCCGGCTGGCACGTTGCGCATTTACCTGGACGGTGCGGAGCAGCCGGTGATCGAGTCTCTGATGTCCGAGGTGCTGGGCGGCAAACTGCCAGGCTGGCCCAGCCCCATTTCCGGCGAATACAGCAAAGGCTGGAACCTCTATTTCCCGATCCCCTACGCCAAGAGCTGCAAAGTCACCAGCGACAAGGGCGGGTTCTACTACCACGTGAATTACCGGACTTACGAAAGCGGCACGCAAGTCGAGACGTTTCAGCCGAATCAAGTCCAGGCCCTCGCCCCACGCGTCGAGAAGCTGGTGGCGCGTTTGGCAGCACCGCGCGGCGAGCCTGGGGATCTGGGCGGCGTTGCAAAACCCTTCCGCGACGAACTGCCTGCCGGTGGGACGCTGCGTCAGGAGTTCACAGGTCCGAAAGCGCTCACCCGCGCCGTGATGGGTCTGACCGCCAAGGACCGCGATGCCGCACTCCGCGGTATTGTCGTGCGGGTCGCTTTTGACGGTCAGCCCTGCATCGAAACGCCGCTAGGCGATTTCTTCGGCAGCGCACCCGGCATCAACGCCTACGCGGCCCTGCCGCTGGGCATGACCAAGGACGGCGAGATGTATTGCCACTGGTTCATGCCGTTCAAGGAAACGGCCGTGCTGGAACTGGTGAACACCAGCCGCGAGGACGCGACCATCACCGGGGAATTCGCCTTGCAGGACTACCGGTGGACCGATCGCTCCCTGCATTTCCACGCGAAATGGCGAGGGGAATTCGATGTGCCCACGCGCCCAATGCTGGACTGGAATTATCTCACCGCCCAAGGCCAGGGCGTATTCGCAGGCGTGTCCTTCGCGATTGACAATCCGGTCAAAGACTGGTGGGGCGAGGGCGACGAGAAGATCTACGTGGATGGCGAGACCTTCCCCAGCCACTTCGGCACGGGTACCGAGGATTACTACGGCTATGCCTGGTGCTGGCCGGAGTTGTTCACGCACGCTTACCATGCGCAGCCACGCTGTGACGGCCCGGGCAACTACGGCCGCACGAGCGTCAATCGATTCCACATCCTGGACCGCATCCCGTTCACCCACGACTTCAAGTTCGATATGGAGCTGTGGCACTGGAACGAGAAGTGCAAAGTGAACATGGCCGTGACCGCCTACTGGTATGCCCGCCCCGGCGCCACGGACGCCTTCCGGCCGATTCGCGCCGAAGACGCCGTGGTGCGTCCGCTGGCCGAGTATGTCGTGCCGCGCATGCCCGGCGCGTTGGAGGGGGAAAGCCTGAAGATGGTGCGAGTGAAGGGGGTGGCGGAACCGCAAGACTGGGAGAGCCTCAGCGGTGGCCGGCACCTGTGGTGGCACGAGGGCATGCAGCCCGGTGACGTATTGGCCGTGAGTTTCCCCGCCCCGCAGGCTGGCAAGTATCGCGTCTTGGGCCGGTTCCTCCGCGCCCGCGACTATGGCATCCACCAATTGGCCATCAACGGCCAGCCTGCGGGCCAGCCGCTGGACTTCTACAACCCCGAAGTGCAGCCGTCCGCCCAGGTCGAGCTCGGCGTGTTCGAGCTGAAGTCCGGCGACAACGAGTTTTCGGTCAAGGTGGTCGGCGCCAACGAGAAGGCGATCAAAGCCTACATGTTCGGCCTCGATTACCTGCTGCTGAAGCCGGCCGAATGACGCGAGTCGCCAGAACAGCGGTCGTCACGTCCCGCCGTGGCGACCTGTCATCACGGCGGGGATCGAACTGTTTAATCGCGACCCAGAGGAAGCTGCCGCTGAAACCGCATCTTGCTCGCTTTCCGGTTCGTACAGGAACGCGTGATCATCCAGCGGCCGAACCCAGATGTTGCGGAACCGCACCGGGGCGTCGTGGTCCTGCAGGAAAACCGGTCCCACTCCGGTGCGAGTCTGTCGCTCGGAGATTCGGGACAGGTAGGGCGTCGACCCGTAGCGGAACGGGTGGTACTTGGATCTCGGCTCGCCAAACGTCGCGTGGTCCTGGACCTTCACGCCATTCAAGTACGCGGTGAGCGAACCTTCCTGGACGATCTTGCCGCTCTCGTCCCGTCGCGGGGCCCGGTATCGGATGTCGTAGACCTGCCACTCGCCGGGTTTCCGGCAGGCATTGGCCAGCGGTTTCGAAAAGCCGTAAATCGCGCCCATGTCGTCCATGGTCGGCTCCGCCTTCCCCAAGGAATTGTAGATCTGCAGCTCATAATGGCCGTGCAGATACACGCCGCTGTTGCCTGGTCCCTGGTCCGGCAGCATGAATTCCACATGGATCTCGGCGTCGCGAAAATGGAGCTTGGAGACCAGATGGTTGGTCCGCCCGCGAGCCGGGGTCGAGATCAACTCGCCATCTTTGACCGGCCAGTTGATCACCTCGCCCGCCATGCTCAGGAACAGGTTGGTGCCCCGGCCGTCGAACAGCACGATTGCCTTGTCCGGCGGTGGCACAGGAAGCTCCCCCTGCTGCGGATCGAAAGCCACGGGTTCCTCGTTGGTCGTCGGCTTGCCGTCCGCCTGTTCGTCGGCGGTCGACCGGACGGCCTGGAACAGAACCGCGGCGAACACGACGATCGCAATCGCTGGGTAGCTGGTTGTCGTTGAGAACACTCGTATCCAAATCATGATCGGTCCTTCCCATTGCGTTGGCTGTCGTAGCATGACTCTCCAGAGCCGTGCCGGTGCGGCTCCTCAGTGGCATCTTCATCGTGGGGTGGCCTCCTCCTCGACGATGCGGATCTCTTCATCGGTCAGGCGGTAGAGTTCGTACACCAGTCGGTCGATTTCGTGATCGACTGCCGAAATCTGACGTTCCAACGCAGTTCTTTCGTGGCTGATCTTGACTGCGGCGAGCTCACGTTGAAATGCGAGCATCTGGTCGACGCGTTTCTCAACACGATCGCGGCGGGTAAGGTCTCCGTGGTCGGAACCGTCGACCACGTAGATGGGAAGCTGTTCGATGTACTGGGTGAACAGACGGTAACGATACTCGCCTGCTCGTTCGCCAAAGGGAATGCTGATCCGCGCGATCGCAAACCAAGCTAGGCGACTATTGAGCACACCCAGCAGGTACTTGTCGTCGCTACCAAGACAATAAGCCGTGTTGCGGATGTAGATGCCTTCCGTGTCCAGGTAGAAGCGAGCATGTTTGGCGATGTCCGGGTAGACGATCTTGGGACCGTCCAACACGTCGTAGTAGTCGCAAGGTCTGAGTTCCCACCAAAACTCTCCTTGATCCTGACGCTTGCGGGCGGCTTCGGCGAAGGGCGCCAGATGGGCAGCCAGCGGCGGGTACTCGGAAGCGAACCAGTCCCAAGCCTCGCGTTCCTTCCGTGTAGCGGATTCGGACAGGTGCTTCCGCGTCCAGCCATTGGGTATCGCGATGAGGTAACGCTCCGACTGGCGGATCGAATAACGCCGAATGTCTTGTCCACCCAGGAAGGGACGAATCACGGCAGCGGCGTTCGGGCACGCGTCGATTAGCTCACCGCGGGTGGCTACATCTATCTCAAATGCTTCGTTAAGCCCGGTGATAATGCCCCTGAAGATCCTCCCGCGGAGGTGCTTTCCAAGCGAGATCGTTCCGGTTCGCAACCGTTCGAAGGTCGCGCTAAGAGATTCGTGGTCGGTTACCCAAGCCTCGCGGGACAACCGTCCCATCGGGATCCGGTACGCGCGTGACTTGACGCACTTTGGCAAGTCCAGCCCTTCGAGTGTATCCACCTTACACACGCGCACGGACTTCGGCTGTCTCCGCTTGCTGATCAGGGGAATGCAGACGTAGGTGTCCTTGGCGGCGGAAAAGACCGGCAGTCCGCCAAAATCCACCAACTCCAGGACCGCGGCCGACTGCTGCACAAAGCTCCTCAGGCCCCTGCCGAAGTTGGTGCGAAGAAAACTGCTGGACACGATGAAACTGAAGAATCCGCCCTCGCGAAGCAGACCAATCGATTTCTCCACGAAGTAGACGTACAGATCGGCCGTGCTCTCAAAGGACTTGTATTGCCGTTTCAAGTACGACTTGATTTCGCCGAGCGACTCTTGCCGCACGTACGGCGGATTGCCGATCACCGCATCAAAGCCGCCCCCACCGATGGTTCTTCGGAATTCGATGCTCCAGTCGAACACATTAACCCGCAGCCGCTCATCGGTGTCGATCAAGCTCAGCTGCTGACCAATATAGAAATCCGGCCCAATCAGCGAGTTGCCGCACTTGATGTTGTCGCCCAGATCGGGCAGCGCGCGTTCGTGGAAGAAGCGGCGCTGGAGCTCGAGGCTTTCTTTGTTTTCGGCTTCCAGGACTTTCAGTAGCAGCGACAATTTGGTGACTTCGACGGCTTGCGGGTCGATGTCCACGCCGTAGATGTGGTCCAACAAGATGCGTTTTCGCTCGGTGGTGGTCAGCCGCCATTGGGCCTTGTCCGTCTGGTAGACGGACTTCGTGTGCTTGTCAGGACCATGCTCGACGTACCAGTCGCGGTACCAGTTCAGCAGATACTGATACGCGCCGATCAGGAACGACCCGCTGCCGCAGGCCGGGTCCAGGATCGACAGTGGCGGTTGCTTCTTCGTGCCGCGGATCTGCTGCGGCGTCTTGCCCTCCAGCAACTTGCCGACCGTATTCTTGACGATGTAGGCGACGATATACGTGGGCGTGTCGTAGACGCCGCCCGCCTTCTTGACCTCCGGCTTGTCCTCGACCACGGCGCGATGCCCGGCGGTCAAGCGGATGACTTTGCCCAAGAATTGCTCATAGACCTGGCCCAGGATTTCGGCGCCAATCACCGAAAACTCATAGGGACTGTCCGGGTAATACAGATTGCGGACGATGTCCTTCAGGATGGTATCGTCCAGGTTCAGCGACAGCGTCCATGCGTCGGGCGCTTCGTGGCGGCCTGTTTCCGCCGAGAAGTGAAACAACCCTGAGTTGTAGCGGTCGTCCGCCTCGCGGAACAATTCGCACAGTCGAGCATAGGTTTTCGGACCGTTCTGCAACGCTTGCAGGCGACCGTAGATCTCGATGCCGCGGTCCTCGCAAATCCGCAGGAAGACAATCCGGTCAATCGTCTTCTGGACGGCTGTGTTGACCTCGCGCTGCGACAGTTCGGGATTGCGCAAGGCCAGGTTGCGGGCCAACTGGCTGCGCCATTCCTCGATTTCCGCCAGGAACGCGATATCTACCTCGGCCGTGCCGCGTTTCTTCTTGCTCGATTCGGCGTACTTGTCGAAGGCGCCTTTCAACACGGCCTCGCGTGAGAACACCGCCGCGATTTCGTCCCAGCGATCCTCGTATTGCTCGCAGGTCAGGTACAGGGTGCGGGCTTTCGACGCGGCGTCGTTATGCTCCGGGCGGACCCGGCAGTCGTAGACCGCCAACTCCTCGAAGTCGGTCAGGATGCTCAGCGGTAACTTGGCAGACCAGGCGTAGCGGCGGAGTTGGTACGCCGGGGCCACGTCCTGACTGAGATTGACGGCGGGTTTCTTCGCTTCCACGAAGAACTTGCGCGATCCGCCAATGCGAAAGCAGTAGTCGGGAGCCCTGGTCGCGCCGCCGATCTTGATCGAGTCTTCGTGGACCACGTCCTTGTAGGCTTCTGCGTAGCCTTGACGGTTATAGATGTCCCAGCCCAGCGCCTCGAAGAAGGGGTTCAGGAACTCCTGACGCAGTTGCGCTTCGCTGTAGGTCTCCGCCCGGTAGCTGTCCTGGTGTTCGTGAAAACGAGCGACCAAGTCGCGAATCAGCTGCGGTGCGGGCATGCTCCTCGCTCCTGTCCCTTGGGTACGGAAAGCCGACGTCAACGACGGGCGAGTGTCTCAGTTTGGCTCCCCCAAGTCAACAGGCTTGGCCGCCAGGCTTGGCCGCCGGGCGAGTTGTCGGCTCCCGGTTGACGCTGCGGGCAATGCTCGATCCGCCGACACCAACGTGCTGTTGTACGCGATCGACGAAGACTCCGCGTCGAACCAGAAACGCGAACGGACGAGGCAGCTTCTCTTATCGGGCCTCGCACACTGTGACTCAGACATCCCGCGTGTTCAGTACAAGGCATTCGCGGTCCGGCCACCTTTCCTCGACTCCTTGATCTCCCTACGCAGGGCGGTATAGTGATTGGCTGGGCGCGGCAGTGTGGGCTGCGGCAACGCGGCCGAGTCGAGTGGCCCGCCCTTGCGAGCAAGAGAAAGGCGACGGTCTCCTATGAGTGGCGCTGGCGGTCAGGGCAGCGGTCTCTTGTCCCAGGAGCGTTCAATTTCCACGACCCTGCTGGATCAGGTGCGGGCTCGGGACCCGGGCGCTTGGCAGCGGCTGGAGAAGCTGTACGGTCCGGTGGTCGACCAATGGGGCCGGTGCTGCGGGCTGCAAGATGCGGACGTGGCGGATGTGCGTCAAAACGTGTTCATGGCCGTGGTCCGGGCGATCGGTAGTTTCCGCCGCGAACGGCCCGCAGATTCTTTCCGGGGCTGGCTCTGGACGATTACCAAACGTGAAGTCTGCCAGCTTCATCGGCAGCGACAGAAGCACGCGTTGGCCCAAGGTGGGACCACAGCCCAGCAGCAATTCGCCGAACTTCCCGACGATCCGCCGGATAGCAGCGATGCCGGGAAACACGCCGATGTTCTCAGCGGCGTCGTCCGTCGGGCAGCCGAACTCGTGCGGGCCGAATTTGAGCCGCGCACTTGGCAGGCCTTTTGGCGCACCACCGTGGACGGCCAGCCCGCCGCCGCTGTGGCCGCGGAACTGGGCACCACCGTCACCGCCGTATGGAAATCCAGTTCCCGCGTGAAGAAACGCATCCGCGAGGAATTGGAAGGATTGCTCGATTAGCACAGATGTCCCGATGTTCGACGGGTGGGGATTCGTTGGTCCTGCGAAAATTGGTGTCAGGCGCCGGCATTGTTGTCGTTAGAGCGATCGTTGGGCGCTGATGGCAAGCGGCAGGAAGAACGATCCGTCCTACAGGCAATCTACGAACTTGCTCTTTGGCAGCCGCTACGCGGCCAGGTAACCGCTCGGCATGAGGGAGGATGCGATGTCCGCAACGCGAGCATGTCCGGCACGTGACGAGCTCTCGGCATATTTGGCTGGGAAGCTTGCTGAGGACGCTTGGGAGACCGTGGCCACCCACGTGGAAACGTGCCTCAGTTGCCAGACCGTGCTGACCACCATCGACGACGCCGACGACCTGCTTGTGGTCCGACTTCGTCATCGAATCCTGGACGCGGTAGAAGGCGGGCACCCCAGGCCGGCGGAGGCCGCAGTTGGCTTGGCCGTCGCGTCCCCAACGCCTACCGATGGACCCGGCGGCGCGGAAACAACCGTGCTCGGCGAATACCGACTGTTGGAGAAACTGGGCGAAGGCGGGATGGGCGCCGTATACAAGGCTCGCCATACCGTCTTGGACCGCCTGGTAGCTATCAAGGTGCTACCGCGAAGCCGACTCCAGGACCCAGCGGCCGGGCTGCGGTTCCTCCGCGAGATCACGTTGATCGCACAGCTGAATCATCCCCATGTGGTTCAGGCCTACGACGCCCGGGAGGTCGAAGGGGTGCGATTCCTGGCCATGGAATACGTCGACGGGGTGGATCTGAACAAGCTGGTCAGGCAGTGTGGTCCGTTGCCGATCCCGGACGCTTGCGAACTGGTGCGTCAAGCAGCGCTCGGGCTGCAGCACGCTCACGAGCACGGTCTGGTGCATCGGGACATCAAGCCCTCGAACTTGATGCTGACCCGCGGGGGCCAGGTGAAGATCCTGGACCTGGGACTGGCCTTCTTCCGGATGGGGCCGACGGTGGGCGAGGAGCTCACGCGGCCGGACCGCGCGATGGGCACGCTGGACTACATGGCGCCGGAGCAGGGGACTGACGCGCACGGCGTCGACATTCGTGCCGATCTGTACAGCCTGGGCTGCACGTGGTACAAGCTCTTGACTGGTCACTCGCCGTTTTCCGGTCCGCAGTACCAGACCGACGCGGCCAAGATCGTCGCCCACGCCCGCGACTCGGTGCCGATGAACCAACTCGTGCAGCGCGGGGTGCCGGCGGAACTGGTGGCGGTCCTGACCCGGCTAATGGCCAAATCGCCGGCCGACCGCTACGCCACGCCGGCCGAAGTGGCCGCGGTCGTAGCCCCGTTCGCCGCGGGCGCAGACCTGTGCCCTTTGGCGCAGGCAGCGGCCGGTGCGATTGGCGGGGGCGAGCCACAAGCGCCGCGGTCCTGCGGCACCGAGCCCATCGTCTCGTCTCCGATGACCGGCACCACCCCCAGCGATACGCCCGCCGGGCCAGTTGTCCGCCTGTCGCAGCCCGCCTCCTCCCCCCTCGCCCCGCTACTCCGAGGCGAGGGGTCGGGGGTGAGGGGCGAGGCGGCAAGTGCCGACCACCTCGTGGACGCGCACTCCGCCGCCTCGTTTAACCCCAGCCCCACCGGGGCGGGCGTGGAATCGCCAAGCGACTCGTTGCCGCCCCAGCGCGCGCACGCCGTGGGCGTTGCGGCCAAACGTCTTCGCCGCCGTCCCATCGTGCTCATCGCCATCGGGCTGATCGGAGTAGCGATGCTGGCCGCAGCACTGGTCATTCGGGTGGCCACGGATAAGGGCCAGATCACGATCACCGCGTTCGATCCGAAGATCGAAGTCGAGATCCGGCGGAACGGCCAAGTCGTGGACGGCTTCCAGGTGAAGCAGCGTCCCGATTCCACGTCGTACTACTCGGGCGAGTTCGAGATCGAGATCAAAGGCAGTAAGCCCGAAGGCGTGTCGATCAAGAACGGCAAATTCCAACTCACGCGAGGCAACGAGGTGCTGGTGGAAATCGTGCGTGAGGAGAAACTGACGGTCACGCCGGATGTGCGGCCACCGGTTGCGGGGACCGGCCCCGCCCTTCCCACCGGCCAATGGGGCCTGCTCGTCAAGTCCGCAGAAGACCTGAAAGCCTGGCAGAAAACGGGAGCCGGAACGGCGACTTTCGAGAACGGCGCCGTCCGTCTCCAAGATGCTGCCGTGACGTACCCGACGGTCGCCGTGGACCTCGTGATTCGGGTGAACGTTAAGATCGAAGTCGATGTCCAGCCAACCGCCAAGTTGACGCTCCGCGAGACGCCCGCCGGTTCGTACGCGGCGGTGCTGGAAGACGGCAAGAAGCTCGTCATTGGGGTGACCGAAGGCGGAAAGTGGCGTGAGTTGAAGAGTGCCCCCATCACCGTTTCGCGAGACCAGCCGCTCGCCCTGGAGTTCTCCGCCGTTGGCGACGTCTTGACCCTGTGTCTGAACGGGAAGCCCACGATCGAGGTTCGCGACGCCACGCATCGCTACGGCTCGCCGGGTCTGGCGGTCGTGAACGGCACCATGGTGTTCAACGCCGTCGTGGTCAAGGTCTTGCGCGGGCGGGATGACAAGCTCGCGAAGTCGCCCGACAAACCGGCGTTGTCCAGAGGCAAGCCGCCAGCCTTGGCCGTCGCCCCCTTCGACGCAAAGCAAGCCAAGCAGCACCAGACAGTCTGGGCCAAGTATCTCGGCGTCCCTATCGAATTCACAAACTCGATCGGTATGAAGTTCATCCTCATCCCGCCGGGCGAGTTCATGATGGGTAGCACGCCGGGCGAAATCGAAGAGGCGCTGAAGGTTACGGGCGACGACAATCACTGGCAGGAATTGATCAAGAGCGAAGCCCCCCAGCACAAAGTAATTCTCACGCAGCCGATCTACCTCGGCATCCACGAAGTGACCCAGGCGCAGTACGAGAATGTCATGTGGCAGAACCCTTCCAACTTTGCGGTGACTGGTCCAGGGAAGGACGCCGTCGCCGGCGTCGACACATCATCCTACCCCGTGGAAATGGTGAGCTGGAACGATGCCGCGGACTTCTGTGTGAAGCTCAGTCAGAAGGAGAGACTGAAGTCATTTTACCGCCGTGCAGGTGAGACCGTGACGATACTGGACGGCACCGGATACCGGCTGCCCACGGAGGCAGAATGGGAGTTCGCCTGCCGGGCTGGGACGACGACCAAGTATTGGATCGGCGACAAGGACGACGATTTACGGCAGACAGACTGGTTTGGTGTGAAATCGGGCAAGCGTACCCATGCGGTGGGAGAATTAAAGGCAAATCCGTTCGGGCTATTCGACATTCACGGCAATGTCCGGGAGTGCGTACAGGACTGGTCGGAACTGGTGCACTTCGGGCAGTTCCAGAAGGAGCCTGCGATCAACCCAAACGGCCCGTCTTCCGCCGGTTCCGAGCGTGTGCTCCGCGGTGGCAGTGCGTTCGAGGTCGTTATGTTCTGTCGGTCGGCTGGCCGCGGCGAAGTGGAGTCGTCGTCCCGATTTGACAACCTTGGCTTTCGCGTGGCGTTGGTGGTGGAAGCCGTGAAACAGGCAATCAACGACCGCGATGCTAAGCGGACCAATTCGACCACTGGCTGGAAGGGCTGGCCGAAAGATGCTCCGCCGCCCGCCACCGCCCCCTTTGCCACCGAGCAGGCGCGAGCACATCAAGAAGCTTGGGCGAAGCACTTGGGCGTCCCCGTCGAGACCACGAACTCAATCGGCATGAAGCTCGTCCTCATCCCGCCAGGCGAATTCGTGATGGGGACGAACACAAAGGAAATCCAAGAGATTCAGGAGGAAGTCAGCCGCGTCGCTCCTGCGGACTTGCCATGTGTCCAGGCCGTTGCACGTGCCTTTCTTCGGAAGAGATTTACTCGCGTGACGCATCCGGTGCAACTCGGTGCATGTGAGGTCACAAGGGAACAGTTCCAAGCATTTGTGCGGGAGACGGGTTATCGGACAGGCGCGGACGCCGAAGGACAAACCACCCGCACCCCGTACGGCTATCTGGGAGCGTGTTGGAAATTCTTGCCCGATGAGACTTGGATCTCACGTGCTGATT